>CAYFOB010000458.1:0-3852 GCA_964344525.1 uncultured Thiomargarita sp. | reverse complement strand
TATAATGTTCATCAGGATGACTGGGTCCTGCAATGTTAAATGTTTTTTTCATGTTATGATATCTTAAATAGTTAATAAAGGACATTTTATGAAAAACACCCAACCTTTTTCTATCCATGCCTTAAAATTAGGCCCCATGGAAAATTTTGTCTACATCATTCAAGATAACACTTCAAAAAAAGCCGCTGTGGTTGATCCAGCTTGGGAAATTCAGAAAGTAGAGACTTTTGCTCAACAACACGATTTGCAAATCACCGATGTTTTGCTCACCCACTGCCACCATGATCATACCAACGGTTTGACTGAAATTTTAAACATTTATGATGCGCAAGTGCATTTGCTAAAACCCGAGGCGCAATTTTGGGGGCATAAATTGAATAAACCCACTTTGCATCATGGCGGTGATACGATTCAATTGGGCAACACCAAGATTGAACTTTTGCACACACCAGGGCATACACCAGGCTCAGTTTGTTATTCTCTTGATGGGCATTTGATAACGGGTGATACCTTATTTGTCTTTGGTTGTGGGCGTTGTGATTTAAGCGGCGGTGATCCAGAACAAATGTACCACTCATTAAAGAAACTAAGAACAGAGTTACCCCCAGAAACGGTTATACATCCTGGACATCATTACGCTGAGCAACCAACCTCTACGATGGCAGAACAATCAGCAGGTAATCCGTTTATGCAGTTTGACAATCTGACGGATTTTATGCGTTATCGTATGCACTAACTACAATTTTTTTGCCCTGCCTGAATCAGTGATTCAGACAGGCAAAATCATCTCTCATTCTCAGAAAAATACTCCACCCAATAATTTTCATAATCTGCTTGCAAGTCAGAATCCTTCCATTTAAAACTAATCCTAAACCGATATTCGGTTTTACCCCGCTCGCTGCTGGTTTTACCAGTTTGTTCCACATTAAAAATTTTTGGATGGTTGTTTAATATTTCCATCAATTGAGTTGGATCAGGGCTATAACCATCTAATTTCACAAGATTTTCTTCAAAATGAAGATGGGTAATCCAACTGTCTTTAGGAATCTGCTCGTTTAAAATTTCAAGAATTAAGACAACAGCTTGGCTCGGAAAATTTTTGATGGGGGCAATCTTTTCTTCTATCTCTCCCACCTCAGCACGCAATCGACTAACATTAAAGGTGCTGCGTTTTAAGTCCGTTAAGCGTTGTTCGAGACGTTGTTTATAATTGATTGCAAAATAAATCCCCGCGACGAGACCAACAATAAGCAAACCGGTGATTACGTACAAACTACGACGCTTTATTTTTCGGCTCACTTCTGTCATACGCGCTGCCGCACTGGGTGGCCTAAATGCATAGCTGTATGCAACTGATGAGAGTTTAGAAAAGTCTTCCCAATCACTGGGACAGGTTTTCCGCTCAACTTCAATGTCACTGGTAAAGTTTAATAGGGCATTATCTAACTGTTTTTGAAACTCAGGTTCATCAAAATCTTTTTTTGATAACTGCAACCAATGTTGGATAACGTCGCCTGACCATTCCAGGTAGGTGATGTTGTTTTCATCTTCATCATACACAGAGCGGGTGTGTGGCAAAACAGGGCGCGGTAAAATACACCCTAAAAATAAACCGACTTTATCAAATGCTTGGAATAATTCCTCAGCCCGCTTGACTGGCATCCACAATGCATAAGTTTGTTGACCCTTTGGGGGCGCTTGCACAGCAAGTAATAGTTGTTCCGTTAAACCCGGCAACAGCGTTGACAATTGCATATTAACGACATTTTTTAGATCCAGTGTGGCAGCTGGGGGCAAATTCAAAGTGGTGGCAACAAATTCAGAGCTCGGCAAAGCCAATGCGATGCGTTGTCGCTTGCTCGTCGCAGGCAATAAGCGTCGCGCGGCTTCTGCCAATTCGATTGGTTTAAGCGCATCAGCTTGTGTCTGGTGTTCAGCATGTAACAACACTGAACCATGCACAATCAAGCAAATATCGCATGATATAGGTTTTGTCCGTTGTTTTTTGACTTTCATCAATATCATTCCTGATCTAAAAGCCAAGCTAAAATTTTCGCAATATTCCAAGCATCATCTACCCCTCGGTGATGAGTGCCTTCCAAGGGAAAATCCAACTTCTTCAAAGCGCCTGCCATACCAACAGGTTTATTTAACTTAAGCGTCTCTGCAAAACGCTTTTTGACATTAATGTGTTCTTGACCAAAAGGATATTCAATCTCTTTACTTTGGCACTCTCTGTCAAATTGCTTTCTGTCATAAGCCCCATAACTCGCCCAAGTACGTTGTTTGGAAAGATATTGCGTTTGCAATATCTCACAAGCCTCCTGTAAAGAAATACCTTTATCAACATCGGCTTGCGTCAATGTGGTTAATTGTGTACAAAATTCACTGACTTCTGAGTTAGGTTTGACGATAATACTGTCAGTATCTAACCTTTCGTTGGTCGTTGTATCCAAAACACAAATCCCTATTTCTATGATTTCATTTTTTTGTCCTTTAGGGATTTTACCTTGCCAACAAGTGGCTTCTAAGTCTATGACTAAAATTTGATCGGATTGCATTTTTTTAGTGTCTCATGTTTGTGCTAATCTGATTATACAATACTTTCGCCAATTTCCATCACCCAAATTCGTTTTAAGTAAACGGTTTGCCCTATAAGTGAGCGCAGGAGCACCAAAAAGCGTTGTTGTGTTAAGGTGCCATGCACAGCGCCAAGCGGTTGGGTAGCGATGGCATGAAGGAAGCGCTGCTCAGATTCTCGCAATATTCCTTCGAGTGCTTTTATTACCCATTCTTCAGTCCATGTGGGTTTTTGATCGAGATCATGAACAATCGCTAAAAATTGGATGGGAGAGTCTTCTTTGACTAAGACGCTGCCCGGTATTTTATCAGGTATTTTTTTGGCTTGATTAATTAATTCTGTTGTTGTTTCTGATGGCTCTTTGATTTCAGTCGCTCCTAAAACCAGTGCTGTGTCTTGTTCGTAAGCGATGGCTTGTATTTCAAAAGGTGGCTTAGGTGAAACAATGATTTGTGTTTTATCATAGGTCATAAAATTTATCCATTGGGTTATAAATGAAAAAGAACGGAAAGCGATTACTTTGTCGATAGAATATTGAAATAGCAAATAGGAATAATAATATTACAGTTATTGTTATGGTAAAAGAGAAAAAATATGCTTGCTGATGGATCGTTTCGACAAAATAATAGAATTTGGTGGAGCCAATTAAATGAACAGTGGAAAAAAATTTTCAGGAAAGCCATTGGTATTAAGGTAAAGAAACCGAGTGATCGCCAATTAGTAAAGATTGTTGATTTGCAGCAGTTGGATTGCAGTTTTAGTCAATTAAGGGATTTAGAGCCCCTGCGCCAACTGATTCATTTGCAACATTTGGATTGCCATTTAAATGAAATAAGGGACTTAGAGCCCCTACGCCAACTGACACAATTGCAGCATTTGGATTGTTCGGTTAATCCAATAAACGATTTAAAATCGTTGCGTCAACTAACACATTTGCAAAATTTGGATTGTTCCAGTACCAAAATAGAGGATTTAGAACCGTTACGTGAATTGACTCAGTTACAGCATTTAGATTGTTTTGGTGCGAAAATAAAGGATTTAGAACCGTTAAGTCAACTGACTCAGCTGCGGCATTTGGATTGTACTTTAGCTAAAATAACAAGCTTAGAACCGCTTCGACAATTGACGCAGTTGCAACATTTGGTTTGTAATTTAAATCAAATAAAAGAATTAGAACCGTTATCCCAACTAACGCAGTTGCAATATTTGGAGTATTCTTATAATCAAATTGATGATTATACACCGTTGATCAGCGATTTAGAACCGCTACG
>CAYFOB010000457.1:0-3857 GCA_964344525.1 uncultured Thiomargarita sp. | reverse complement strand
ATGACGCGATAATAATACCAACCATCGCTTGGCACCAAATCATCAAATTGCGTGCGAGTAATCAGTTGTTCGTTGACTTTTTCAGCTTGTTCAATCGCTGTAAATGGATCAATCGCACGGTAAACATGATAGCCTGCAACATTCTGGCTGGCACGCCAAGTTAATCGCACCACGCCATCGGCACGCGCTTCGGCAGCTAAGGCGGTGGGTGGATTTGGAATGCTGGTATCCAGTGTGATGAGTACGGTGCTGCTGGATTGACCCATTCCGCCTCGGTTTTGGGCAGCCGCTGTTAGGTTATTTTGTCCAGAGTCTAAGGTTAGGGTACTTGAAAAGAGATTTTTATTATTAAGGCTCAATGGATCACCAACTGGGTTACCGTTTTTCGACAGTAAAACGGTGCTACCAGCGTATGCCGTACCAGTGACGGTGATTTGAGCTTGATTGGTGACTGTGCCATTGGTTGGAAAAGTTATGACAGGCGCAGGCGGTGGTGCCAAAGCAACAGTTACATTTAGTGTGGTGATGCTTTGATTGCCGAGCGTGTCATAGGCTTTGATTTCAATGGTATGGGCGCCGTCGGTGAGATTTTCGAGTAAGATTTCGGCGCTATATTGGGTAGAACCATTGCTATCAGTGTGCCACATTGAACCATCTGCCCAAAATTCGACACGGCTGACACCAACGCCATCTGTGGCAGAGAGGCTGATTGTGCCAGATTGTTCAATCGTTGTTGGAAAAGATGAACCATTAAAGCGAATATTGGTGATTTGTGGACCTGTTTCATCTAAAATGTCGTCATCAACAATGGTTGCAATGCCTTGTGCTTTTGCGAGGCTGGCATGAATTGGGTTGCTGAGAGTGACAGTAAATTGTTCATTAGGTTCATCTACAAAATCGCCTTTGACGCTGACATTGAGCGTTTTTTCCGTTTCGCCTGGATTTATTGTGATGTCAGCACCACTTACAGCAACATAATCATCACCAGCAATGGCGGTTTGGTCGGCTGTGGCATAGGAAACGGTTGTTGTTGCACCGCTGACAACATCAAGGCTTAAGGTGAATTGGGCAGCCGTGGTGCCAGTATTGCCTTCAATGGCGTTAATGTCATTGATGCTCAGTATTGGGGCTTGATCATCATCGGTGATGGTACAAATGCCTTGATTATCCGCTATTGTGGCGTTTGTTGGGTTGTCGAGTTCGACAAAAAATTGTTCGCCAGCACCTTCATAGAGGGTATCATGATTGATGCTAATGTCCACCGTTTGAGTCATTTCACCAGGCGCAAAGGTGAGCGTGGTGGGTTCCAATGCGACATAGTCATTTCCCGCCGTTGCACTGTCATCCGTTGTTGTGACTTCGACGGTGACAGGGCTGACGTTGGCGCGGTTTAGGCTGACAGTCAATTGCGCGGTTGAGTCATTTTCGGTGACGCTGATGTCATTTATTGAGAGCTCATAGCATTGGCTTGATGCTTCAATATTGGCAGCACCTGGTGTGAGGCAACGTAAGCTCAGATCAGCGCTATTTTGGTTGGTGTCTACACCGTCTGGAAAACGGGAAATGGCTAAGTTGCCATTGTCTTCTAAAAGTGTGCCGCCTTCGTTATATGGTGTGTTGTTTGTGTCGCTCACCATATCCATTACTCGGGCACCTGAAATTAATGCAATCGCATCGATTGTCTGTAGCCAATCGGTGTCTGGTGTGATGTCAAGATCGCAGTTAGCTACTTTACTGTTGTCAGTGCAAATGACGTAGTAATCATTTGTTGCCAGTGTCACATCAGGTAGTGCAATGGGGTTTCCCTCATTGAGTTGAAGACTAAAGGTGGCTAAGTTGAGTGTTTGTAAAGCTTTAAGTTCTATAAATTCGGCAGAATCTATTTCACCTTCTTGATTGTAATCAATTTCGTTAATGACTAATTGTGAGTCGTCATCCAAAATGGTGCCAATGCCTTGATTGTCTGCAATTGTGGCATTTGTTGGGTTGGTGAGCGAGACAAAAAAGCGTCGGTGTCCGTCATTAATGGTGTTGTCATTGAGGGTGATGCTGACGGTTTTTTGGGCGTCATCGGGTTGAAAATTTAAGGGGGTTGTGGGCACAGCAACGTAGTCAGTACCGGAAATGGCGGTATCATCAACGGTTGCGTAGTCCACCGAAATAGGCAAACCACTGGCATTATCTGGCGCAATGGTAAATTCTGCCGTAGAGGCGCTTTCGTTGACGGTGACGTTGCTGATGTTGAATGCCGTCGGTTCATCGTCATCTATGATGGTGGCAATGCCTTGTCCATCTGCAATGGCGGCATTGAGTGGATCATATAGGTTGACAAGAAAACGTTCGCTGGCGCCTTCGTCTGAGAGATCGCCGATGATGGAAACATTAGCGGTTTTGCTGGTTGTTCCTCGGGCAAAGTATAGGTAGATACCTTCTATTTTGTTGTAGTCTTGTCCAGCAATTGCAGTGTCATCAACGCTGGAAAGATAGACCCAGGTGACTAAACCGCAAGCGGCATCCAAATTGACGGTAGATTGGGCGTTTGTGGTGCCATTATCACCTTCTGTGATTGTGATGTCATTGACGCTGAATGCGGGTTGTGGGTCATCATCAAGAATGTAAAATGTGCGTTGCGGATTATCGTTTTTTATTCTGGCGTTAGCTAAGTTGCTAATATTAATATAAAAGTATTCACTTGTGCCTTCATATAGGGCATCTTCTTTAATTGTGATTTCTAGGGTTTTGGTGGTTTCGCCAGGCGCAAAAGTCAGGGTAGTGGGTTCAAATGGGATATAGTCGCTACCCGCTGTGGCAGAATAGTCGGCGGTTGCTATGTCTACAGTGACTGGAACAATGTTGGCATTGCTTAAGCTAATAGTTAGGGGAATTGTGACATCGTCTTCTGTGACGCTGGCGCCAGAGAAGGAAAGTTCATAGCAGTTGTTTGGTACTTCGCTGTTTGGGGCACCAGGCGTTATGCAGCGTAAACTGAAGTCGCTGTCGTTTTGATGCGTATCAATGCCATCAGGATAACGGGAAAGTCCTCTGTAGGAGTAGGAGCGAAAGCCACTGTCTTGTAAGCGCGTGTAGGGCTCCATTGGGTGGGGAGGTTATGACAGGCGCAGGTGGTGGTGCCAAAGCAATATTTATCAGGTATTTTAATTTTTAACTGATAACTGCTAACCAATTAACCGCTTTTTAGGCTATTAACTGAGAGGCTGTGAAAAAAATTGTAATGATTGATTTTTCGTTTTCAACATGTTCACAAAATGAATTTTTTCACAACCTCTGAGTTCAATCACTTTTAAAATCCGATTTTTTAAACACACGCAAGATTTTTAAAACCGCCAAAAGCCCATGCTGGATGTTGTCGCAACGGATTTCGTTGTTATAAATATTGGTTCGTAATCCTCCATAGACTGGTTTGCGTTTTGATATGTAGTACATATCAATATCGTCTTGAAATTGTAATTGCATTAAGCTGCGAAGTCCTCGCAATATGCTTATGCGGTATTTGTTGGCGCGGGTTTGATCACCTACCGATTTGGCAAGGCTGTAGGCGTCAATTAAGCTTTCGAGGTACACACCCGTTGATGAGGCATGGGGGGGACCAAATTTGGGGCGTTTTGGATCATAAAATCGTCCTTTGATGTCTGGGTATTTGACCTCATCCCATTGTTGCATGCTCAGTAACCAGTCATTCATTTCAAAAATGAAGTCTTTTAAAGAGTCGTTCTGGGTTTGAGTCCAAACTTGGTAGTAGGCTTGAGTGTGCCAAGGAATAAAGGCGGGGTTGCGGTTATAGCGATGCCAGTTGCGGTAGTAGTGAAAGCTCTTCATAATGCGCGAAAGAAGTGCAT
>CAYFOB010000456.1:0-3863 GCA_964344525.1 uncultured Thiomargarita sp. | reverse complement strand
GTTTCCTATATTAGTACTTAATAATATTTTTATTTACTAACTTGAACATCGAGATCAATTTTTTTTCAACATTTTTGTTTTTTTTTATTTATATCAAGCATATTTTTCTTCATAAGCAGCTAACATCAAATCAAATCGCGCTAAATCAAACTCACGGTGTTGACGATAGTCTTCTGAACACCCAATACAAATACGCATAAGCCCACTACCACTTTTGTCATCAATATAAAAAAACTCAGTATCTGCAGGCCAATATTGTTTGCATTTAGTACAGCGCATTTCCAGTCCAAGATCAGTATAAAGATACTTACCATTTTTTAAACCTTGCTTAAGCGCTTTAGCTTTTGGGATAGGACAATAATGTTCTTTTTTTAATCCTCGAAGTTGTGATAAAGATTTTTTTTGTTTTTTACGAATAGGCATCTGAATTCTCCATTTGTGTGATATTTGGGATAAAATCAAATTCATCAAAGAGCGAAAATTGTATTTCAAAAAGTGGAAGTTGTATTGTTGGTATCCCACACCCTTTTTCCCATTTAACGCCCCCCTTTTTTTTTACCCTTATACGCTGAGTTTTTTTTGGAAAAATCATATTCAAATCAAACAATGATAATTGTGTAAATTTCATATAGGCACCCTTTCATAAAACTTGTATTAGTATGCTTAATCTCTTTTTGTGTTATAGTTATCCATTTTACTCACTTTTAACAAAATGAGTTTCAAAAGTCAAATGATCTAAAACAGCATGTTAAATCACGGTAAAATTTGAGTCCAAATAACCCTTGACATAAATCCACTCAAAGCGTTATAAATACCTCTATTTATTAATTTCAGGAATTAACCATGCAAATTTTACGTTATTTAATCCTCTTTTTTCCTTTTCTAACAGCTTGTGAAAATGTTAAAATAACAGAAATTTTCGCCCCCTTTACAGCTATAGATCCTAAAGAACCCATTTTACAACTTGATCCTGGTGGACATTTAGCAAAAATTAATGACGTTAAGTTCACGCCTGATGGGCGTTATTTAGTTTCTGCAGGAAACGATAAAGTGATCCGCGTTTGGGACTTGGAGACGGGAAAAACTGTGCGAACACTGCGGGGGCAAATTGGCGCAGGGTCTGAGGGCAAAATTTTGGCGATCGCATTATCCCCTGATGGACAATGGTTGGCAGCAGGCGGATGGATGGGAAGTCAGACAGACTATGAAAATGCTATTCGCCTATACAATTTTGCCGATGGCGAGCTGGTGGCGCTGCTTAAGGGGCATAACAATGTTGTTTTATCTTTAGCATTTTCCCCAGACAGCCACTTGCTTGTTTCAGGCAGCGCTGATCAAACAGCCATCCTTTGGGATATTGCAAGCAAGCAGCAACGATCCACTCTGAGTGGACATACTGATTTCATCCATGCAGTTGCCTTTACGCCCGATTCAAAGCGCGTGGTAACGGGCAGTTATGACAACACATTGCGCTTGTGGCAAGTGGAAAATGGGCAGTCCATCGCCACGCTCGAAGGCCACACTGATAAAGTACGGGCAGTGGCTATTTCACCCCAAGACGGCAACATTGTCTCTGGTAGTTATGATCATCAAATTCTCCTTTGGGATGGACAAACTGGGGACTTTATCAAAATATTAGCGAATCAAGGGACATGGATCGGTAGCTTGTCCTTTAGTCCTGATGGACAGTGGCTATTGTCCAGTTGTGGAGGGGGGCCACCTTGCAACGAAAATCCTGAGCACGTTTGGTCTTACCCCAGCGGTCAAAAAATGATCTCCTATTGGGACCATGACAATATCGTGTTGGCTAGCGCAATCAGTCCTGATGGGCAATGGGCAGCGACAGGAGGGGGCAATAATAACGAAATTCACCTCTGGGCAACGCAGGATGGTAAACTAAAACAACAGCTCAAAGGGGTTGGGTCCACTACCTTTGTCGTCGGTTTTTCGGAAGAGGGCAAAAGCTTAGCTTGGGGAAAAACCGACGAGGGGTCCTGGAATGCTCAAGAAGAATCATTTGAATACAGCATCGCGCTCCCCACTCAAAAGCTTCCGCTTGGGGCTCCCCGTTCCCTTAAAGAACGCAGAGAATTTCGTCGCGCGCAGGCGCAATGGCAAAACTGGACTTTGGACATCCGCCCTGGAGAATGGGGAGAAACAGCCATTCTTGACATTCGCCATCAAAACAACACCGTCGCCAGCATTGAGCGCGGTTCCACTGACGGCTATAGCCATAGGGCCTACACATTCACGCCCGATGGGCAACATATCATCAGCGGTGGAGCAGTAGGGGTCCTGACCAGCTACAACCGCGAAGGCAAAAAAGTTGGTAAATATGTGGGACACACAGGTGATGTTTGGGCAGTGGCAGTTTCCCCTGATGGCGGCTTGTTGGCATCCGCCAGTGCAGATCAAACCATCCGTCTTTGGAACGTGCAAACTTACAAAAACTTGCTCACTCTGTTTCATGGTAACGATGGTGAATGGGTGGCTTGGGCACCGAGCGGATATTACGCGGCTTCTCCCAATGGGGACCAAATGGTGGGCTGGCAAATCAATCACGGCGCAAACAAAACGGCAGATTATGTCAGCGCTGCCCAATTGCGTGATCACTTTTACCGCCCTGATATTGTTGACAATATGATTCGCTCACAAACTCAAAAACAAATAGTTACCCAAACCGACAAAAATACAAAACAAATAGTTGCCCAAGCTGACAAGAAGGATTTTAGCCTAGAACAGCTAAAGACAGCCTTACCCCCAAAATTTAAAATTGTCGAACCATCTAATAATAGCAACACTGACCAAAAACAACTCAAAGTGGTTTTGAGTGTTAAAGTCAGTGAAGAACCGCTCAAAGGTATTGTCGCCTATGTCAATGGTAGTTCTGTGGGCCATTTCAAAAAATGGGCAAAGCAGCAGCGCAGCGATACTGAGGAAAAGATTTTGACCCTACCCTTACAGCCAGGCGCAAACCAGATACGCATTGAGGCAAAAAATCGTATCGGTGTGACTTCTCAAGACTTGTTGGTACATTTTGAAAGTAACAAACCGGTAGAGACACAAGGTACACTATACATTGTTGCAGTTGGGGTAAGCGAATACAAAAACCCCGCTCACAATTTACGTTACGCCGCTATTGACGCGCGTGACATACACGATTTCTTTGCCACACAACAAGGCAAACAATATTCCCGCGTGGAAAGCAAATTATTGGCGGATGGTGCAACACAGCCCACCAGCGCTAATATAAAAGCAGCGCTGGATTTATTCAACCAAGCGACACCTGATGACACGGTGATATTGTTTTTATCAGGCCATGGTGACAACCAAGGGCAAGATTACTATTTTCTCCCATACGATACTCAAGAACAAGACGGGGGGTGGGATCCTAACACGGTGGTCAAATGGCGTACCCTACAAAATACCCTACAGGAAACCAAAGGGCGACGCTTACTTCTGGTGGATACTTGTCATGCAGGGGGCGCTTTTAACCCACGATTAATCAAAGATGCGGCGGATAGTAATATTGTCGTACTCAGTGCCACGGATAGAGACAGCGTTGCTCAAGAATTGCCTGCACTTGGACATGGAGTATTTACTTATGCCTTGCTGGAAGGGTTACAAGGTAATTAGATACCTATTTGTCCTTGATGGTAGAGGATTTAACTGAGGGTACTCAAATTCCTGTATTGCATGCGCCAGCAGGATTTAAGAATTTTGTGTTTACGCGGTTGTAGAAAATCAATAATTACAGGGATTACTTTTAATACGGGCACCGCATGCATGCCTTTTCGCTTTTGACTTATCCTTTATCTCGATGTTCAAGTTAGTAAATAAAAATATTATTAAGTACTAATATA
>CAYFOB010000455.1:0-3877 GCA_964344525.1 uncultured Thiomargarita sp. | reverse complement strand
AAGTAATCCTTGTAGTTATTTGTGGTTTTGGAACAAGAGTGCGTAACATCAATTATTAATCCTCGTTCCCACGTTGCGTGGGAACACAAACGAAACATTTTAAAAACCTAAAATTTCCTGAATTTCTTCAATAATTGGCAAATCGTCAGGATCAATCTCCACAAATTTACAACCAATGCGTTGCAAATTTGGATTACTATCTGCTTTCATCCATCGAATTTCTACTCGCGCCTCAAGCGATTCCTGATCAAATTCTTCAAAATCTGACAATTGAATACTAATATTTTTAATACTATTGTATGCTATGGGTTTTTCTGCAATGATCATTATACCATCTTTTGAAATATCCCCCAAATGTCCAAGTAGCTCATGCGTCTCCTGATTAAGAATATCCAAATAAAACAAAAGATTCCGCCGTTGGGAGCGTGGTGAGTATATTTTTTCCATTGATTGTTAATTCCCTCCTGATAAAGGGTTTATACATTTCTACTTAAATGATTTTTTTTGTTCATCGTAAGGAAAATTTATGGAAAGCATAGCAGAAATGCAACAACGTTTGCAAAATGTTGGCTATTTTGCTAATGAAGAAACGGCACAGGCGGTTAGGGCAATGTTAGTTTTAGAAAGGCCCTTATTAATTGAAGGACCCCCTGGTGTTGGGAAAACCGCAGTGGCGCATGCTTTGGCAAAACTTTTTGAAGAAGCGCTTTTGCGGGTGCAATGTTATGAGGGCATCGAAGCTGATCAGTTGCTCTATGATTATAATTATGCCAAACAATTGCTGATGATTTCCATGATCAAAGATCGAATTCATGAAAAAATCGCACAGCAAAGCATTCGTCATGCCATCGAAACTCTTGATAAAGAGGATGTTTTTTGGGGGGAACACTTTCTTATCAAACGCCCATTGTTGCAAGCCATTGTGCCAGAAAATGGCAAAAGGCAAGTTTTGCTAATTGATGAAGTGGATAAAACAGAAAAAGATGCTGAGGCGTTGCTATTGGAAATCCTTTCTGAGTACAGCATCTCCATTCCAGAATATGGCACCGTACAAGCCAGTATTAAACCCATTGTCGTACTCACTGGTAATCGCACCCGTGAATTGAGCGAGGCTTTACGCCGCCGATGTGTTTATTTATATTTAGACTATCCCAATAAAGAAATAGAAAAAGCCATTGTGCGCCTTCATGTTCCAGAGGCTGACGATACTTACCTGCAACGAGTTGTTGATGCTGTGCAAAAAATACGCAAACTCCCTTTGAAACACATCCCGGCTGTCTCTGAGACGATAGAAGTTTTACAATTATTGATGGCAACCAACGGAGACTCAGCAGGATGGTTAAATTTGCTGGCAAAACACCATGAAGATCGTCACACTATTACGCAATCTAAAACGAACCTTTAATGCAAAGCGGTGCTTGGAACGAAAATAAATGGTAATTTTCGTTCCAAGCTGCGCTTTGCACACTGTGAAATCCCACCATGATTATTTTTGATAATTATTTGACCAATCAAGGTTTAACAGAAGAAAAATTTAAAACCGCACTCAAACTCTCTGATGAAGATTTAGCAGGACATACCCTGAGCATCAAACACCTCAAAGAACCTAAAAAAAAAGGGACTTTTTGGGCTCTCCAGCTATTTTTGGATGATGAGCCAAAGGGAATTACTATTGGTATACCCAGCTATAAGGAATCCATCATTAAGGAAACGCTTGAGGTGCTATTAGAAGGCCAGAAACTGCGCGGTTCATGGCCCAAAAATCAACCATTATTGCAATGGATCAAAAAAAACGCGCATCCAAAACAGGAAAAAAGAAAACAAAAAAAACAACAAGCGAGAGAAGAACGAAATCTTTTTCCACGCACTCTACAATCGGTGCTACAGTTTCAAAAAAACATGCAAACCGTTCCTCTGTTGATAAAAGCTTATGAAGTGTTTCATCAAGAAATATTGGTTGAGCATCGCATTGAAGAAGCTTTGAAATTGGAAAAAATGCTGTCTGCTGCGATAGCCTACAAACAAACCAAAATTTCTGCTCGCGCTGTGACTGCCACCCAAAAAGGACAAGAAGTCTTTTTATGGGATAGTGAGCAAAATCTGATACTGACGCAGATTGGTGGCAAAATAGAATATCAAAGTATTGTTTTTACTGTGGCACAGATTAATACGGCTTATGAGAGAGCGCAAACCATCAAAGCAAAAATAGCCCAAAAAAAGACAGAAACAAAAATCAACAACCTATTGGCACAAATTCCTAGCGCATTAGATGCTCAGATTAAAGCCTTGCAACAAAAAGTGCCATGGGACAAAATACCATTAGTCAAAGCAAGAGACTTAAATTTTCTTGAACAATACAATCATCCTCATTTCAATTTTTATCAGGCAATGGGAATCAACATTCAAACCCAAAAAGAGATGAATGATTGGATTAGCGCATGGATAGCGCGTTTAGAGGAGATCATTGCTGCCCCTTCATTGGTAGACGCAGCCACCCAAACAATACTCAAACTCATTGCCAGTTCACCAAAATACGGGATTCAAACCTATGCCATGTGGTTAGGTAACTCTAAGGCAAAAACGTTGAAAGACAAAGATTTAGATCAAAAATTTCGTTATGCCTTAAAAGACAATACTATTGTCTCCATCGCGACCAAAATTGAGAGGATTATTGGCTACGAATGGTTAACAATAACAAAGGTAGGTACCCACCACTTGCCTGTGTTAGTGCTTACCAACGGTGGCAAAAAAGTCCTACAAGCCTCTAAAGACACACCAATCATCCACTCAAAAGCGGTTGTCGCTCAACCGGCGATTGATACCCATTATCACTGGCTCAAAGAAATACAAGAAAAAGAACACACAGCTTACGTGAATTTTTTAAACACGCCTGAATCTGTTGCCAATATCACCAATTGGACTGAAAAAGAAGTGGTAGAAATGCAACAAACATTAAACGAATACCTAAAAGGTTGGCAAGTGCTGGCACAATGGAAGCTTTGCAAACATCCGATAAAGTATAAAGCTTTGCAACGGCTGTTGTAAAAAATCTGATTCAGACAAAGCGCAAAAAAAAATCTATGCTATATTAACCAATTTGAATATTCTAGCTAGGTTGAACTATGCAAGATCCCACTACTCGTTCTGATAGAGACGCTGGACACGTTGAAGTCAAAAATACCACTTGCTACATGTGCGCCTGTCGTTGTGGTATTCGCGTGACTTTACGCGATGGTGAGGTGCGCTATATTCAAGGCAATCCCAAACATCCCTTGAATCAAGGCGTTATTTGCGCTAAAGGGGCTTCTGGCATTATGAAGCAATATTCGCCTGCGCGCTTGACTAAACCGTTGCGACGCAAGCGGGGTAGCGAGCGGGGCACTTCTCAATTTGAGGAAATTTCTTGGGATGAAACTTTCCACATTTTACAAGAGCGTTTGGCTAAGCTCCGTGCAACAGATCCCAAAAAATTCGCACTTTTCACCGGACGTGATCAAATGCAAGCGCTGACAGGGATGTTTGCTAAACAGTTTGGTACGCCCAATTATGCCGCTCATGGGGGTTTTTGTTCTGTCAACATGGCAGCGGGGCTGATTTACACCATGGGGGGTTCCTTTTGGGAATTTGGGGGACCTGATTTAGATCGCGCCAAATTGTTTGTTATGTTTGGAACTGCTGAAGATCATCACTCAAACCCTTTGAAAATCGCTTTGTCCAAATTTAAGCGCAATGGCGGGCGTTTTATTTCTATCAATCCGGTGCGTACCGGTTATTCAGCCATTGCTGATGAATGGATGCCGATTAAACCAGGGACTGATGGCGCCTTATTATTAGCCTTAATTCATGAGCTGATCAAACTTGGCTTATATGACCGCGA
>CAYFOB010000454.1:0-3884 GCA_964344525.1 uncultured Thiomargarita sp. | reverse complement strand
TTCATTGGTTGTCGTGCCATGTCTGTTGCCATGGGTGATAAATTGGCGGCTAAACGCATACCATGTCGCCCTGCCAGAAAGCCTGAGACTTCCAAATCATGACAAGTTTCACAGGCACGATGATCAGGTTTGTCAACCCAATCTTCGCCATGACATCCCATACAGTTTATGCCTGCATTGGCATGGCTACTCTCAATCCAATCTTCGCCTTTTTCAAGATCAACGCTGGTTGGCGCATCAATATTTGCCATGTTGAGTGGTTTCAAGGGGTATTTTGGGTCAAGGCGATAAATTTCCATGAAATTGCGCTTGATGATCTTTGGCTTTTCAAAAATTTCTGGTTGTTCCGCATTTTTGAGCAAAAAATCTTCGTAAAGCGTTGTATTGTCATGGTAATTATGGCAAGCATCACGACATTCTTTAAATGGCATGCCTTCGTGACTTGGGCGCTCTTCAGCAATATCTTCATGGCAGTGAATGCAGAAATCAGCGGGCACTGTGACACCCATCGTGTGTGTCATGCCTGGGCGATGTTCTACATGACAAGTGATACATTTTTGTGCATCTATCATTTCTAGCATATTGGCATTGCGTGGATCAGCAAATTTGCTTTCCTCATGGGAATCATCAGCTGCTTCTAATTCGGTAGCGTGACAGTCTAAACAAGCGTGTTGTTTGACACCATCAAATGTGGTGTGACATACATCACAAGCCATTTCGATTTGATAATGACCATGCGTTGTTTCAGCTGGTAAAAAAGAGGTTTTGTCTTGCCCCAGTAAGGCGCTTGTCAAATAAACGCTTAATACCAGCGTCACCAGTATCCAACTTGACCAAAGGAGGAGTTGTTTAAAATTCATCCAAGCCCACAATAAAAATTTTTCTGTGTACATAATATTTTAAAAGTAATAAGCCAAGACAATATGGATTGCAACTAAAACAGGTAATGGCCAAACAATGGCGATATGGGCGTTTTTAAGCCAAGTTTTAACTCGGTAAGTGGTTGTTACTTCAGGTAAACGACTTTCAAAAAAGGTCAGTAGTCCAACACCAGAACCAATTATTAAAGCGCCCAAAAAACTGATCATTAACAAAAAGTTAAAGTGTTCTCCTGCGCTCATGCCTGTGTGGATAAATAGCAGCATTAAGGCAACAAAACCAGTTCCTAAGTGCATAAGACGCCACCAGGCAAAATTGCCGGTGCGAAATTTGCGCCAACGCTTGCGAAAAGACATAAGCATACCAATCAGCGTGAGGGCAAGTATCGAATAGCCCGTCATTTGCTTTAAAATATTGTCCGTCCAAAGCGTATCTATCTGCCAAGCGCTTTGTACACTGTCTGAATAGGGAAGAGGTCCCAAGGTAACAAATAATAGGGCAATTAAAAAGGTTAATAGGGAGACAACCAGTAGCGTCTTAGCACCTTCTAATTTGGGCAATGCAGCTGCACGCCCCCCTGCGGGAATAAATTGCTCCGTTTTAATTTTGTCAATTGGCACCGATGCGGCTTCTAAATGAGTACAAATGGCTTGTTCAAAGGGTTTGGGACCACAAATAAAAAAGGAGGCATCAGGATACTTTTGCGCTATTTGTTTCACTTCTTCAGGTTGAATAAAGCCCTGTTCTGTGGTTGCCCGTAAATTGACATGGATATTTGTTTGTTGTTTTGAAGTATTGATCAATTCATGGCGATAGGCAAATTGATCACTGGTTCGGGCAGAGTAATCGATGTGTAGCACGCGTTCACTGTTTTGTAAGGTGCGTAATATCGCCAATGAAGGTGTTATTCCAATTCCCCCCCCAAAGCAAACGGCAGGGGTTTGCTCTTCCAAAGAGAGATAAAAATGGCCTTGTGGCTTAGAAACACGCACCGATGAATTGGTGTTTAATTCATCATGCAACCAACGTGAAAATAGTCCATGTTCTTCTCGTTTGACGGTTATTTCATAATAATCGGATTGTCCAGCAGGGGAGGTGAGCGTATAGCTCCGTTGCACCCAGTGCCCCGCGATTTGTCCCTCAATGCGGATGTGTTGACCCGGCAAATGGGAAAAGACTTGGGTATGTCGTGGACGAAAACGAAAAGATTTGACTTCTTGAGTCACAGGTAAGACGGATACAATATCCACCGGCTCCATATCAGAACGACCCACGATTTCGGCTAACAAGGGGGCACATGAGCCGCACACTCGTGAGGCCCCTGTGCGCTCTGCTAATTTTTCTACCGTATCGCAATCGTCAGCAACTGCTTGATTTAAGGCGCCGCGTGTCACGCCGGTGCATTTACAAATAATAGCGGTGTTTTTAAAACTTTCGCGTTCTTGTTCTAACCAAAGTTCGCCTTTTTGCTTGAATAATGCCAATTGCCAGGGCCAAACGCGCTTATTTCTGATAATTAATTGGTGAACACGTCCTAAATCTGGCCATTCACCAATCACTGTCATGCCCACCAATCGCCCATAGAAATAAAATAATTCTCGGCGCACACCGGTGCGCTTATAGACGATGGGATCAAGATCAGCGATTGTGGCCATTCGACTGACATCAAAAATGGGCTGATCAACCACTTTGGTGGATATAACCTTTTCACCACCGGGAAAATGGTACATGGTGGTGAGACTATCCATGTCCATAAATTTGCTGGTATGAAAAGTGATAAGCCCTTTTAAGCTGGCTACACGCAATGGACCTTCGGCTGTGACTGTGACTACGCGGGGTTCATTGCGAATAAGGGCGACTTCTCCAAAATATTGGCCTCGACAGAGTAAGGCGATCAATTTTTCTGTGTCGCCTTCTTTTTTAGTCACTTTAGCCATACCAGACAATATCAAGTAAAAACGATCAGCAACATTTCCTTCCCGAAATACGACACCGCCATCGTCAAAATTCAGCTCTTCTAACCACTCAACACTGTCTTCACCCACCGGTAGTGATCTAAATAAAGAAGATTCCTTGATCAAGTCATGGCGAACATGCTCGGCGTCTCCGGTGGGCGCTTGAACATGCCCCACATCGGGCCATTCACCGAATGCCGTAATACCTATTAAAGGACCCATTTGAAAAGATAATTCGTCAACACCATAGTGTTTATAGGCAATCGGCTCACCTGAGCCTACCTTGTCCCTTTTGGGAATTTGGTACATTGGGTTATCCATCACCGAAAATTGGTTGGCTTTATGGGTGACTGAGCCTTTATAACTATTAACACGTAGATGACCTTCTGCGCGAACGGTGAGGACACGGGGTTCATTACGGATGAGTGCCATTTCGCCAAAATATTGTCCCCGGCTTAAACGTGATACTAATTTTTCTGTGTTGCCCTCTTTTTTAGTGGCTTTTGCCACGCCTTCAAGGATCAGATAAAAGCGGTCCCCAATATCACCTTCTTGGAATACAATTTCCCCATCTTCAAACTGTTGCTCCTCCAACCACTCCATCCCCCCACCGTCAAGGATTGAGGTGCTTGTTAACTGAGCCGATTTTTTGGCCCGCTCGCTGCGTATCTTTTCCTCAGTAATTTGTTGCAGTTGGGATTCTAAATGTGTATTTTGGGGAATAAGGGCATGAAGATCGGCAAATGCTATTTTGAACAATTCGCAAGGTTCAATGGCAACAACGCTGATATGCCGTTTGTCTTCAGTACGACCCGCTAAAATCGCCTGTTCACCAAAGCAGTCCCCTGTTTTTAAAGTGGCTAAAATGATCCGTTGTCCGTCCTCGGTGGTGGTCAAAACCCGTGCAGTCCCCGATTTAATGACATACATGGAATGACCAACATCCCCTTCATCAAAAATGATTTCATCCGTTTTGACATTAAGCTGCTTTGCATGGGCAAAGAGTTCCTCCTCACTTAAGGATTTTAAAATGGGGAGCTGACAGCGTAT
>CAYFOB010000453.1:0-3885 GCA_964344525.1 uncultured Thiomargarita sp. | reverse complement strand
TCATTTTTTAAAAAGCTCTAACCTTAATTAACAACAAAGACAAAAAAAATGCCATCCCCAAAAACCAAGGATAAAGCGGTGTCTTAGGGCGGTACGTTTGCAGCGCTTTTGTCACCGGTTCATATTCATCTAATTTTTTATAAAATTTTTCCAATCCTACGCGATTTTGTGCTCGAAAATATTGCCCTCCTGTTATTGTTGCTATAGTTTGTAAATCTTTTTCATTAAGCGTAAAAGACGTTTTTTCAGAAGAGCAACCTTCATCGTTACAATGACAAATGTGATCACTCCCAATGCCGATAGTATAAATACGTACCCCAATTTCTTTGGCTAATTGGGCGACTTCTAACGGTTCAAATTGTCCTGCACTATTATCTCCATCAGTCATAAGAATCAACACCCTATTTTTTTGGGGACGTTCTTGCAGTTGTTTGACTGCCAATCCTATCGCATCAGCAATGGCGGTTTTTTCTCCAGCAAGTCCAATAAAAATGCCTTTTTCTAAGTGGTTTTTCACCGTTAGACGATCAAAAGTTAAGGGAGTATGCAGGTAAGCTTTTGTGCCAAAAACTATCAGTCCCACTCTGTCTCCTTTGCGTCGTTCAATAAATTCGCCTAATACTGATTTCACAATGCTCAAGCGGTTCTCTTTTAAGCAGCCTTCTGAACCTAAATCAATTTGTTCCATACTTTTTGAAACGTCAACAGCCACTAGCAAATCCCGTCCACTGATTTGTATTTGAATGGGTTCACCCAACCATTGGGGGCGCATGGCTGCTAATACCAGCAATAGCCAAATGAACCAGGCTAAATGTTGCCGAGTTGGCTTTTTGTCATTCGCCAGTGGTGCGATGTCATTGTAAAAAGGGACTTTGAGGGCTGAGCGTGCTGCTGGTGGTAATAGCCAACGAAATAGTAATGGCAGTAACGCAATAGGAATAAATAACCAAAGCCATTCAGAAGGCCATGCAAAATATTGGCTCATTGTCGTTTAATCCATTTTTCGACTTCACTGAGCAATGTGTCAGCGTCTATGTGTGAAAATTTTTGATAGGGGGCTGTGCATAAGACTTGTCCAACTCCCTCGGTAAAGGCTTGAGTTTGGCCCGTTTCATTCAAAAATTCTAACCATTCAAATCGAATGAGATTCGAGACTTGGTGATGTGGAAACTTAACAAGCGCTACTCGTCGTACTAATATCGACAATCCCATCGCTAATTGGCTACTGTTTTTATGATGTTGGTAATCTTGACGCAATTGTTTTAAATTTTGTAAGGCTATTCGTTTAAATGCTTGAGAGAGATAATAATGTCGATACCACCACCACATACCACCAATAAGTACAATGGTAATGATCCACCAGCCCGGTGCTGGTGGCCAAAACGGGACGGGTGGGGCTGGGTGAACATCATATAATTGACTGAGGAGTTCAGTAGAGGTTTTCATAAGTTGTCCAATAAGACATTCAGAATATCGTCATTAGTTGCCAAAGGTAGCCAGTGTTTAAACAAGGTTTCCAAATAAGTTGAGTGTTGTTGAAAATATGTTTGGTAACGTTGGCGTAATTGAGTATTAGCGCTCAAGGTGAGTATTTGTTGCCCATTTGTCATCTCATAGTTTCCTGCCAACGCTGGTAATTCTTTTTCAAGCGGATCATAAATGAATATGGCAAGTACATCATTGTCTTGAGCCAGTCGTTTGATATACACCTCTCCATCTGCATCAATACCCCGAAAATCACTGAGCAAGCAAAGTAAGCTCCCAGGTTGAGCCATTTGTTGGAGTTGTGCTAAAGCCCAAGTCAATTGTCCATTGTGGACAGTCCCCACTTCGGTTGGTTGGACATCCACTAATGCATTGAGTAAACGTGACACACCCCGTTGTCCATAGGCAGGAGGCAATTTCTTATATTTGTCCTGCGATGAAAAAATGAGTCCACCGATGCGATCACCATACGCCTGAGCCAACCAAGCTAACCAAGCCGCCACGTATGCAGCAACCACTGATTTAAACCTTTTTTGTGTCCCAAAAAACATTTGTGGACCATAATCCACCAAGAAGAAAACAGGACGTTCTCTTTCTTCACGAAATAATTTGATATGTGTTTTTCCAGTACGAGCAGTCACTCGCCAATCTATTGCACGAATATCGTCACCGGGCATATAATCGCGCAACTCCAAAAAATCCATGCCACGCCCTTGGAAAAATGACGGATAACCACCTATCATACTGGTCATCACTTTTTTTTGAGAGGAGAGGTTTGCGCCAACTAATTGAAAACGAAGCGCAATGAGCTCATCCAAGGAGACTTGAATACTCATGGTACTGGTATGCTCTCCAAAAGTGCCTGAATACAATCATCAGTTGTGATGCCATCAGCTTCCGCTTTAATGGATAATATTAAGCGATGGCGCAACGTGTCATAAACCATTGCATGAATATCTTCTGGTGACACATAATCTCTTCCTGCTAGCCAAGCGTGAGCTCGCGCACTACGATCCAATGCAATAGTGGCACGCGGACTTGCCCCAAACTGTAGCCAGGTTGATAATTTATCGAGTTTTTCTTTTCTTTGATCTCCTTTTTCGAGTTTTTCACTGTATGTGTGAGGCTCTCGTGTTGCGACGACCAAGTTGACTAAGTAAGCTTCAAGCGCTTCTGACAGATGCACCTTTAAAACTTCTTGACGTGCTGTAAACAAATCTTCTTGAGAAAGATGGATGGTATTAGGGGAATTGTGTGATTGTTGCGCACGTACCAAACGCAAAATTTCATGTTCGGTTGTCACATCAGGATAACTGATACGCACATGCAATAAAAACCGATCCAACTGTGCTTCAGACAATGGATAAGTCCCCTCCTGTTCAATCGGATTTTGAGTTGCCATCACCAAGAAAAGATCAGGCAATTGATAAGTTTTATGACCAATTGTTACTTGACGTTCCCCCATGGCTTCTAACAGCGCCGATTGTACCTTTGCTGGCGCACGATTGATTTCATCAGCCAAGATCAAATTATGGAAAATGGGTCCAAAATGGGGCTTAAAAAAACCATCACGATATTGATAAATTTCAGTACCAATCAGATCAGATGGTAACAAATCTGGCGTAAATTGAATACGCTGAAAATAGCCTTCTAATCCGGTTGCCAGTGTTTTAATCGCGGTGGTTTTAGCGAGTCCAGGAACACCTTCTACAAGTAAATGCCCATCGGCGAGCAACGCGATGAGCAAACGGCGGATCAAAAATTCTTGACCAACAATGTGTTGATTGAGGTGTTGTCGTAATTGTTCAATGGCTTTGTTTGTAGACATGAGACGTAACACTTGCAAATGATTAGTACAAACTTGCTGCTAGAATACAACAAGCTATTGTGCACGATTCTCATTATGGAACGTGCATGAAATAATTTAGCCAACTTAAAAACCAGACCTGGCAGGTTAAAAATCAAACCGACCAGGTCAAAGTTTAACTAGGAGTGAGTAAACAAGTTTGGCAGCCAGGACCATCAAATATAACTTTTAAGCGGCGCAAAAAACCTCTACCAATCAAAAAACGGTTATTTCCAATAAAAGTTTGAACAATAACAGAGTACTGTTCACCCGTTTTAGGAATAATCACTTCAGCGTTAGCCTCAATGAATTGAAGAACTTGTCCTGTAACTGTGGTTCCCAGTGGTAATTGGCGATATAAACGCCAATGTCGTAGGTTGAGTGTTTCAAATAGAGAATAAGGCACCAGAAGTTCTTCGCTGTAACCTGTATCTATTTGAACTAATTCCTCAACTTCACTGTGTAATTGACCCGCCAAATTTTTAATTTGAATGCCAATGACTAAGAGGCTGTTTTGGAAAAAAATGAGAGAAGACTCTTTACCTTTTCAGAAA
>CAYFOB010000452.1:0-3886 GCA_964344525.1 uncultured Thiomargarita sp. | reverse complement strand
GGGCACCGTCAAAATCACTTCATTAATGGGGGTTATCCTTTATTAAAAGTAATCCTTGTAGTTAAGTACTTGTTCATGAATTTTACCGCATTTTGGAGTCGCCCAGCTTAGCGAAGGACTCCAAAATGTGCTAAAACTTGTGAACGGGTACTTAAATAATGACTCATCTTAAGGAAAATTATTTAGGGACAAGTCTAATATTTCAGCTATTTCAACCGATCCAACACCCCCTCCAAACTCTGACAACGTTCATTAAATTCAGGCAATACCAACAACAACCGCAGTTTATCTTGCCCTTCTAATTTATAATCAGAGGGGTACATTTGGACGAGGTTAATGATTTTGAGTGGCTCAACGGCTGGTTTTTCATCAAATAGAATATAGCCGCCGTTTGCCCCAAAATCTATTTTGCGGATGCCCAGTTCCGTGGCTTTGAGTTTGAGTTCTGCTATTTTAATCAATGCCTTTGCTTGTTCTGGGAGAAAACCAAAACGATCTATCATTTCTACTTGGATATCATCTAATGCTCGATTGTCGGGGGCGTTGGCGATGCGTTTGTACATGATTAAACGGGTGTGTACATCAGGCAGATATTCACTGGGCAATAAGGCAGGGCTGTGTAAGTTAATTTCTGCGCCTTGCGAGAGGGGACGATCTAATTCGGGTTGTTGTCCTGATTTTAGGGCGGCAACGGCGCGTTCTAATAATTCGCTGTATAGGTTATAGCCGATTTCTTGCAAGTGTCCACTTTGTTCGCCTCCTAGCATTTCGCCAGCGCCACGAATTTCTAAGTCATGGGTTGCTAAGGTGAAGCCCATGCCGAGTTCTTCTAGGGCACCAATGGCGTCAATTCGTTTTTGAGCATCTTTCGTCATTGCTTGGCGGTGGGGTACGATCAAATAGGCATAGGCACGATGGTGGGAGCGCCCGACTCGTCCACGTAGTTGATAAAGTTGCGCTAAGCCTAATTTGTCGGCACGGTTGATAATCATAGTGTTGGCGGTGGGTACGTCAATGCCAGTTTCAATAATGGTGGTACACACCAAAACATTAAAGCGGCGGTGGTAAAAATCTTGCATGACTTGTTCGAGTTCACTTTCCCGCATTTTGCCATGGGCAACTTGCACTCGTGCTTCAGGGACTAATTTTTCGACCTCCCGCGCCATTCTGTTAATAGAGTCAATATCGTTGTGTAGAAAATACACTTGCCCACCGCGTTTTAATTCACGCAAAATGGCTTCGGTTAGAAACGGCGCTTGCCATTCTCTGATAAAGGTTTTGACGGCTAAGCGACGCGCCGGTGGGGTGGCAATGATTGATAAGTCACGCAAATTGGATAAAGCCATATTCAATGAACGGGGAATTGGGGTGGCGGTGAGAGTGAGAATATCGACTTCTGCCCGTAGCGATTTAAACCGTTCTTTTTGTTTAACCCCAAAGCGGTGTTCTTCGTCAATGATGACTAATCCTAATTTTTTGAATTTTATCGTGTCTTGTAAAAACTTGTGGGTGCCTATGATAATATCGGCTTGTCCTTCTGC
Organism: uncultured Thiomargarita sp.; assembly: GCA_964344525.1. Taxonomy (GTDB): domain Bacteria; phylum Pseudomonadota; class Gammaproteobacteria; order Beggiatoales; family Beggiatoaceae; genus CAYFOB01. Next base: position 2,345 of record CAYFOB010000452.1, on the reverse strand, counting down.
TACCGCTTTTAATGTTTCAGTTTGTTGTTTTTTAGAGCGAAACCGTGAAAGTTGTTCAACACGCACCGCCCAATCTGCAAAACGATCTTGAAAAGTTTGGTGGTGTTGTTGTGCTAATAGGGTTGTGGGTACTAACACAGCAACTTGTTGTCCATCTTGCACTGCCACAAATGCCGCACGCATCGCTACCTCCGTTTTGCCAAATCCAACATCTCCACAGACAAGCCTATCCATTGGGCGTTTTGAATACATATCTTCTAGTACTGCAGAAATCGCATCTTGTTGATCAGGCGTTTCTTCAAAGGGAAAGGCTTGGGCAAAAGCGTGATACGAACGAAGTTCAACCTTAAAAGCATGTCCTTGTCGTGCCGCCCGTCGCGCATAAATATCCAATAATTCAGCCGCAACATCAGTGGCTTTTTGAGCCGCTTTGCGTTTTGCCTTTTCCCATTGGTTACTCCCCAAGCGGTGCAGCGGTGCCTGTTCTGGATCCATGCCTGTAAAACGGCTAATTAAATGCAATGAAGAAACGGGTACATACAATTTATCTTGCTTGGCATATTCAAGCTGCAAAAATTCGGCTTCTACGCCACCGATTTCTAGCGCGATTAAGCCTTGATAACGTCCAACGCCATGTTCTTCATGCACAACGGGCGCACCGATGGTTAATTCGGTGAGCTCACGAACAACAGCATCAGTATCGCGTTGTTTACTGCGCAAACGACGTTGCGCAACACGTTCACCAAAAAGTTGCGTTTCGCTGATTACCGCCAATTGTTCCAACACTAAACCTTGCTCTAGTGGTGCAACCGTCAAACATAAAGGGGCATCATTGTGTAGAAATGTTTGCCAATTTTCTACCACTTTTGGTATTAATTTCTGTTTGCCCAACGACTCCAATAAAATTTCACGTCGCCCTGTCGTTTCAGCCACGATTAAGACACGTCCTTGAAATTTGCTTAAAAATGTTTTTAAGGGCGCTAAAGGTTGTGTGGCACGGGCATCAACGGGCAAACTCGGCAATGGTTGAGTGGCAAAGTTGATAGCACCTGATTGATGACTTTCATCTTGGTTGAGATTGATATGTGGATAATGGCGTAACTCTGCAAAAACTTGATTTGCTTGTAAAAATAAATGCGTCGGTGGCAAAATAGGGCGCTCTATATCATGGCACAATTGCTCATAACGCTCACTGATTTCTCGCCAAAATTGTTCTGCGGTTTCTAACACGCCTTGTAAGGTGATGATGACACTCTCGTTAGGCAAATAATCAAATAAAGTATGCGTTTGTTCAAAAAACAGTGGTAAATAATATTCAATTCCAGCGGGTGCTAAACCGCTGGTAACGTCTTGATACATTGGGCAACGAGTGGGATCACCGCTAAATTCGCTACGCCATTTCGTGCGAAATTCAGCAATTGCGCCATTGGTTAAAGGAAATTCTCGCGCTGGGAGCAAACGAATTTCCCCAATTGTGCTTTGAGAGCGTTGCGTTTCTGGATCAAAACAACGAATGGTGTCGACTTCATCATCAAATAAATCAATACGAAAAGGTTGGTTGCTGCCCATGGGGAACAAATCTAACAAGCTCCCCCGCACAGCAAATTCCCCATGCTCAACCACTTGCTCAACACAACAATAACCACTGAGTTCTAATTGTTGGCGCAATTTTTTTGAGTTTAAACGTTGCCCGGTGGTGACTAATAAACTGTTGGCTTTTACATAATCCGTTGGCGCGAGGCGATGCATTAAAGTATTTACTGGCAAAATTAATGCGCCTTGCTCCAGATCTGGTAAGTGATATAATGTCGTTAAGCGCTCAGAAATAATATCTTGATGTGGCGAAAATAAATCATAAGGCAAAGTTTCCCAATCAGGAAAAATCAACAAAGGCAAATCTGTTGAGGCATAAAATTGAATATCTTCAACCAAACGCTGCGCTGAGAGTGAATCGGGCGTTATCACAATGAGTGGGGCATGTTGAGCGGCTTGACTGATTGCTAAACCAACGCTGCTGCCATGTAAATGTCCCCAATCTTGGCGTTGATTGGGTTTGCAGGTGAGGGAGGGGTATAAGGGGTTTGTGTTGTTTGTCGTCATTTTGGTTATGTCTGAAGCTTGATTTTTGGGTTCTTGGAGTGGTGCACTCCAAGAACTGATAGAGTAGAGCAACATCAATCATATCAATCAAAATCACAGTTCAAATTATTTAGGGACAAGTCTATTATCGTTCGATAATGTTTAATATATAATATCAAGGAAAACCTTATGCGTATTGGAATCCCTCGTGAAATTAAGAGGCTGTTTTGGAAAAAAATGAGAGAAGACTCTTTACCTTTTCAGAA
>CAYFOB010000451.1:0-3914 GCA_964344525.1 uncultured Thiomargarita sp. | reverse complement strand
GCCCCGAAGCTCCGCTTCGAGTGGCCTGGAAATTTCCGCCCTCCGGCACTAGTAGAAACCTACATCCAACCCAAACTCAATTTTCAAGTCTAAATAAGGAAAATCAAATTATGGAAACCTTAATCAACATACTCACGGCACTCAGCTTTCTAATCGGCGGTGTCACTTGCACCAGCTTAGTTTTTCTGGTACTGAGCCGAGTTAGCGAAATCCTATCTCTTATTTGCCAAGAAATTTCCGAGTTCATCATGACAATCTCTGAGCTGCTTTTGACAAATTGTCAATTTGTCGCTCGCTGCTCTGCGGCTTCCTTTAAAACGGCAAGAATGATGCTCAAAGGAATTGGTCCGGAAAGTCAAATTGTAACCATAAAACCTTCTAAAAGCAAACCAATAGCCGCTTTGGGGTTACCTAAAACTCTTACGGTTCGATTTGTTCGTGTTATGCTTGATACCGGAAAATACGAAGTTCTTGTTACCTCTGAACGAAATGAACAAGTTTACCCATCTGCTGAATTTAAAGAAATTTACGCGCAACGTTGGGGAATTGAAACTTTCTATGGTGTTTTAAAAACGCGGCTAGAATTAGAAAATTTGACTGGCAAAACAGCAGAATCGGTCAAACAAGATTTTTATGCAGCTGTTTATATAACTGGTTTAGAGTCTATTTTAACTCTTGATGCCAATGAACAATTAGAACAAAGAAAGACTCAACATAATTATCAAGTCAATCAGGCAGTTTCATTTAATGCCATAAAAAATCACGTTATTGAGCTTCTTTATAGTGAATCTAATCTTGATCAATTACTGGAAAAATTAACTAAACTTTTGTCTCGATATCCAACAAGCGTGAGAAAAAATCGTCAAGTTCCTCGTCAAAAAAGTTCAGATAAAAAAATCATCCATTTTCATAAACGCTTAAAAAAAGCGTGTTTTTAGCTTAAGTTGATGGCAGTGGGTCGTTGGGTGGGATTGCTTTAAATCAAAGAGTTACATGAATTTATCATTTTGGGACTATAAAGGATTCACCACACGCCCCAAAAAAAGAATACTTCCTGTGGAATTGTGGCGAATCAAAAACAGAAACGGATGATCAGCGCGAAATATTGGAACGGGAGGCGGTTGATAATTTCCGGCTGCGGCTCCAACTGCCATATATTCAACAAATGTTGCTGCGGTTGCTTCTGTCCCAGATTCATTCACTTCCACAAAGGTTTTTTGAATCGCTTTGGAAATAACAAGTTTTTCATCTTCAGGTAAATCAGCCATGCCCGAAAAATCAGCCGCCTCCTTGTTGAAGGCCTCTGACATTCCCATTTCTTTTAGCGTGTTGGATAACTCAAATTCAGAAGTCATCTTAAATTTTGGTAGGTACACCTTGATTTTCTGTTTCTGTAACTTGCTTAGCCAATCCGCAAGCAATTTTTGAGTTAACGTTTTTTCCAAATTTTTCAGCCCTTCATGCTGGTATTGGGCAAATTGCTTTAGGACAGAATATAGCAATCCGTCACGCTCACGTGGAAGTAGGACAATCATAGAAAGCTCATTTCTCTTGTAGGGTAGTTCAAGTATTTGAAGATGGTCATTTTCCAGGTAGTTGAAATAGTTTTTTTGAAACATCATTGGCACTTCAACACTCTCGTGAGGTGTTACCCAAAAGGGTGTGTCTTTTGTATCATCACTGTCAAATGGTTCATCCCAATCACTTTTGAAATAAATGGCATTGACAAGGACTAAGCGGCTAAATGGTGTGAGCTTGCCCGGTTTGATGAGATTTGAGATTTTATCGTTGGTTTTTCCCTTCACCCAAGCATTAATTTGTTGGCGTACCTCTTCTGAAGCCTTAAAATCCACCGACTTGGGCTCGGCTTGATAATAACGCTGCAATAAATCTAAAAAAGACTGATGAAAAGAATAACGTTTGTGAACCCATAACCCATTAGCCACATTAAGTGTACTGTCTTTCGGTGTTCCTGTCGCATTCACGGACGCTTGCAATTCCCCGAATGCCGGGTGAAACCTGGTTTGATCAGGTGCAAAATGTAACACCTGAGACATTTGTGCAGCGGTATTTTCTCGCGCTCCCGCATAAGTCATCGCCAAAACATTGGAAATATTGTAAGGAGAAAAAAAGAGATTGCCTTTTTCATCAGGTTGCAATTGATGATAAAGATCAAACGCAAAAGCTGTGTTAGCAGCCACAACATTGTCGTCTGCGATTTTTTCTTGAACAGCCACAGCATTGGTGTTTTCATCCTTTTTTAGAGCACAACCAACACATACTCCAAACGCCAATAAAATTGCAAGTTTATTTTTCATGGTTATAAAATTTTTCCGTTAGTGAATTTTAGTTTGTAGGTATTGATTCATAAAAAAAACGGGCTACTTTTTTTCTAATTTGAGTTGTTTTTCACACCGAGTATTGATGTACTCAACTGAAATAATTGAAAAAATAATCAGAATCATACCCATGAGAAAAATCAAATTGAATGATAAATTGAAAAAAATCACCTCAAGCACTAAAGTTATAATTGGCATCAGAGTGAGTAATAAATAATTAATAAAGCCATCAAGGCGTTTAAAAGCTTCATAAGCCAAAAAAGAGGCAATCGTTGCTGAAAAAATGCCCAAGTATAACAACGCGAAAATTTCCGTTGTTGAAAAAGAATGGTTAATTAATGATTTAAATGTAATGGGTGAAAGCACCAGTGCGATAATTAAACTTTTCTGAAAAACAAAATACAAACCTGAAAACGCATTTTTAGATTTTGTGTATCGAATAATCGCAATGGTGGCAACGACATCAAATAGCATAGCGAGAAAAGCCAGTGAATCACCCAATAACTTGATTTGATAATGCGCTACACCTTCTTTAGTAAAGACAATCAGTGAAGCGCCAACACATCCTATAAAAAATAGGCTCACTATTTTTATAATTGTGCTTTTTTCTTGTAAGTAAACGACTTCTTTTCGCCAAAACAGAATGGCTGCAATAATTGCAACAACGGGTGAAAAACCTAAAAATAAAACGGCATTTGTGGCATATGTTAATTCAACGCTCCAAAAATAGGTGATCAAAAATAAGCTATCAAAAAGAATAAACAGCCAAAAGGCGCTAGTGTAACCGGCTTTAGCAGAAAATTGTTTTTTAAAAATCATCAGAAACAATATTGGTGGCAACAAACACAATAGCGCAACATCACGATTTAATGCCACGATTTCTAGCACCGTTAAATTGTCTATCAAAAAATATTTGACAACCAACGGTGCGGTTGCCCAAATAAAAATGGCAGTAATGCGTAAAGTATAGCCTATTAGCTTATTTTGTAATTTTTCATCCAACTTCTTCATGCTTAGCATTTAAATATTCTTGGTAATCCGCCCACATTTATCTAACTGAAAAAATCTCGCAAAGCGTTGCTTTGCACTCCAGTAGATTTAAAGTTTTTTTGGAGTACTTCGCCCCGCTTTGCACTTAACTTAATGGCAGTGAAGCAGAGCTTGGGAACGAGGAAGCGTATTTGACACAAACGGGAAACGCTATATTGTGAGCCTTAAGCAGCAGGTTTGTCAGATTTGGATAAAATAAAAGCTTCCGTTTTCTTTTTCGCCTCGTCAAGCGTTTTGGCAAAGTCTGAAAAATGCCATTGTCCATGAAGTTTGACGTAGGTATTGTAATTGTGCGAACCCCATATCAGTGGGTATTGTTCAAGCGTCACGGTTGAAATTTTATGGATAAAGGCATACAACCTTTGGGTAATCGCAAATTCGGATTACGTAAAGGTGTTTCTCCCTTGCGAATGATAGAATGCACATCTTCCATTTTATGACTAATGTATTGAAAAGGGTGAAAACCTCTCATACTCGATGTTCAAGTTAGTTAATTAGAATATTATGATATTTTAATAAAAATAT
>CAYFOB010000450.1:0-3947 GCA_964344525.1 uncultured Thiomargarita sp. | reverse complement strand
TCATCTGGATTTGAGAATCATTATACCAGACAAAATGAGATTGACAAGGTACTAGAGTCCAAAGCTTCAGCTTTGGACTCCAAACAAGATATGACAACTAAAATATTTATATGGGGGAACCTCATCGCTTTGATTTTTCATCTAACTGCTCTAAAATTTTCGCCAAGGATGTTCCTTTTTGCATCGCTTGTCTGAAATTCTCAGCATTTTGCTGAACAATGTGATCCCGACAAGGCTGAGCTAATTGATTATTTTTGGTCTGGCAAACATAAACGTACTGTCAAAGGGATTAATCTGATTATTAAGGACATTAAAGAGGTACTTTTTTATCCAGTGGTTGAATTTACTCAAATTGGAGCAAGATTAGCTCACGATATCAAGCTTTTTGTGTCTCGTAAACTGGGACATGATGGTTGGCGTGATGGATGACCAAGTTTCAATGTTGCTTTGATAGCGTTTGATTCTAAAACACCGCCATTAGAACTGGAACAGTTACCGGCAAACATTAAGTGGTCGATTTGGGCTACACACGCGCCCTCAGCAACGCTTATAGCGGCAGGGAAAGCAGGTGAGCAGTGGCAACTTTGGGTTTGGTTAGTTTTTTTGCAAAGAAATCGCAGCAAAAAAGGTAAAGATGAAGAACCAAGTTACCATCTGAGGAAACTGAAGCCGCCAATATATCTTGCTAACACACCTAAACAGATTGTGGCGATTTCCAATACCGAGATATTAATATTGGATAATCAAGGTGATCTCCATTATTGGAAAACATCACGCCCTTCACCGATTAAACTCTCGCATGATAGTTGGCAGAAAGCTAAGCGGATTATACCGGTATTAATGGTTGGTTTGCCGTTGTAAGTGGGCGTTTAACAATGTGGCAGGTATCTAGGGGACAGTTGTATTCTTATGAATTTGATCAACAAGGATTTGCTATTGATGGTATTAGGGTTAACTCTTTCCGGGCAACTTCGGATGGTCGCTATATACATGCGATTGATGACAAAACGATTTACACTTGGGAATTTCCACGCTACTTTGTAGACGAATAAGGATAAACAGGGCAAAAAAAATGCGAAAAAGTGTTTATATTGAAACATCTATTCCAAGTTGTTATTATGAAGTTCGGACTGATCCACAATCTATCGCTAGAAAGAACTGGACACAAACGTGGTGGCATGTTGAAAAAGCTAACTATGAAGTGGTAACCTGTGTTGGCGTTATTCAGGAACTTCAACGTGGCAATCATCCTAAAAAGACCGAAAAACTTTCACTTATCTCAGAAATGACAATTTTGCCCGTTTCTCAAGAGATCGTAGAAATTGTGGATGTTTATATCAGCAATTTGGTCATGCCAGCAGATCCAAGCGGTGATGCACTTCATTTAGCGGTAGCATCGTACCATAAAATGGATATTCTCTTGACTTGGAATTGCAAACATATCGCCAATGTGAAGAAACTTGATCACATTAGACGAGTCAACGCCAAATTGGGACTTGCAACACCATTACTCATGACACCACTTAACCTGATTGGAGATAATGATGATGAAAACTGACCCTTTGATAGATGAAATTCGACAAATTCGGCACGAAATCTCAGCCGAATTTGACCATGATCCGAAAAAAATGTATGCCTATTACAAGCAAGTTGAAAAAGAATTGAAAGCGAGTGATCAATATACCTTTTTGGAGGACGATAACACGTCATTTTTTCTGAGCCAACGTCAAGAAACAAATCATGGTAAATAAATGATAAGCTTGGTGAGCACATTTCCAGCCCCAGATAAACAATTGCTAGTGGTGCAGGGTAATAAAGCTAAAAATGCTTTCATCACCCACCACATTGCACCACGACCAAACAATTTATTTTATTGATTTATAAATTAAAACATTGTTAAGCTCCACACAGTATTTTAATGTTTTTAAATGAAAAGAACAAACATGGCAAAAAAACTCTTCGATAATCATACTGATGGATTTGTTTCCCCCTTGATTGATGTAGTGATGAATGGTTTTGCTGTTGTGTTTATCATATTAATCATTTATCTCCTGTTAACAAGACCACCACCTCCCCTAGAATTCTTGCGGGATGTCGAACTGCCAACCGCGATCAGTGAGCAAAGTTATGTTTTTACCTTTCCAGTCACCGGCGGTTCAGGAGAACGAACATTTAAACTGGATGGAGAACTCCCGAAAGGATTAAATTTTGAGAAATCATCTGGCACAATTTATGGCATTCCCAAATATCAAGGATGTTATATAAGCAAGGATAAACCCGCAATGAGTTGGTTTTGACTTATCTATAATAATTATAACATCCTTGTAGTTCATCTAAATACCCAAAAATTCATGCTTCAGTACTTAGAAATGTCAGCTGTTCCAAGTCGCTTATAACAAATTGATTTGACTTGTAATTTTTTGACATTTTCGTAATGTCTTTCACCAAATCGGGAAATGCTATATCAGCTGGCATCAAGTGTGTGATAGCAGTTATTATCTCATTGACTTGCTCTTTGAGCTGTTGATTGAATTTTTCTTCATTTTGAGCCTTTAGTGCTGATAAATACTTTTCGGTTGCTTTTTCTATTTCTTGTTCAGAGTTCATAAGTTAAAAAGGCTTCCTCAAAAGGCGCACGCCGATGTCGCCGTTGCGGTAATCAGGCCAGTTGAAGTTGCGATTTGCCGCCCGACCACCTGACGCGGTGAAGTTCCAGGCACCGCCGCGAAACACCCGCCTCTGGCCCGATTTTGGACCACGGGGCTCATGCTTGGGGGTTTGACTATAATACTCACTGTCATACCAATCATGAACCCACTCCCAAACGTTGCCCACCGTATCATACAAACCAAACGGGTTAGGCTCAAAAGAACCCACCGGAGACGTTTGTTGACCACTCCATTCACTACCACTGTCCTTACAATTCGCCCGATTTTGACCAATCTCATTACCCCACCAATAATCTGTCTCCGTGTCAGCTTTGGCTGCATATTCCCATTGCGCCTCTGTTGGTAAACAATATTGCTGCCCCGTTTGCTCACTAAGCCATTCTGTGTAGGCGACAACATCTTCATAAGACACATTAATGACAGGGCGATTGTCACGTCCCCACCCCCTATCACTTGGTTTTTCTTTACCAACGCTTTCGGCAAATTTATCATATTCGGCAAAAGTGACAGAATAGCGCCCCATCGCAAAGCGCGTAACAGACACTTTATGCACTGGACGTTCTTTATCACTACCCGTTCCCTGAATATCCCCCATCTTAAACTGCCCAGCAGGAATCCAAACCATTTCTGGTCCCTCGCTACCCTCTTTTAAGCGGTCACGGAACACTTCACTTGCTTTTGGTGGAAAGTAAAAAACTTGCCAAGGTTGGATTTGAGAATTCATTGGTCAATTATCCTGGATAAGGTTTTTTTAGATGTTCTAACAATAATTCCGCATTTGGAAACATAGCCACTATGCGCTCAATGTCTTTTTCGGGGTTAAATATAAATGGATGTTTCATAGTTAATTCTCTGTAGAAGCTTTTATATATACTCCCACTCTTTGCTATGCAAAGAGTGGGTGGTATGGAAATTTCCGCTTTCGTTCACTCCTTCATTTTTTTAGCAAAGACATTTGTAGCAGTTTGTAGTGCTGACATCGAACGTTTAAATATTCCTTTAAACTGTTCAGGCTTTGAGACAAATACCTCAAGAGAGACCCAAATATTGTCTTTGATAACTAAAACCTTTGCAACTTTGATTTCTGCAGTGGCATGATCAGCAGCGACAAGGGCTCTTAGTCTTTCCTCTTGGCTCTCTATAGGCCAGATGTTGGGTAGAATAATCCTGAAAAACTCAGGATCCTTTTTGTTGATAAGTATGAGGTATGAATTACCCTCATGCTTAAATAGAATATCGCCATCTTTGTCTACTGTTGGTCTGTAACCTTCTTCAGTT
>CAYFOB010000449.1:1311-3949 GCA_964344525.1 uncultured Thiomargarita sp. | reverse complement strand
TTCTGAAAAGGTAAAGAGTCTTCTCTCATTTTTTTCCAAAACAGCCTCTTAATTGAATGATTTCCTGTTCATATAAATGCAATAAAAAACGTTTTTCTTCAGATTGCATTTCAGGCTTCTTAGAAAGATTCTTATTAATCAGATTTGTCATGAGTTTTTTTCTGAATTTTTGAGGAAATAAAGGCTTAAAAAGCGCTTTTGTCCAATGTGATTTTTTCAGATACAAATGCATCCATTGTTTTTTTGGTAAACCAGACACATTATATTTTAATGACATATCTGGTACAAAACTTGAATCAACATTTAGCCAGTTGTAAAGTGCTTGCATGGTTGCCACTGGCTGTTTTTTAATGTCATCAAATAAATAGATTTTAATTTGATCTTTTTTAAACAATTGAAAATAAATATTCAATTGCTCAAAATAAAACCCCATTTTTTTGTAATGCCAAATAGGCATCCAATTGGATTCAATACGACTTTCTTCAGCATCAAGCGCCTCCATAAAATCGGTTAAATGCTCTCGCTGATCACGACGCAAGTGAATATAACTTGAATAGGCACGCTCAATGGGATTACGCAAAATTACAATCAACTTGACATCAGGCAAATATTGCTTAATACGCTCTGCCGTTCCCTCACAATAAAGATACATTGCCGAGGCTTCACCGATGGCTTTTTCATTGGTGACGCCCTCAAACAATTGTTCATAACGCCATCTTTCCGTCACTATCATTTGTGAGGCAATTTCCATATCACCAGTCCCTTTAAAATCAAGCGTTTGTCCCTCATAGGCGAAAAAATGTGGTTCTTTGATTGGGGTCATATAGATTTCAGGATGTTGAGATAAGTAATGGTAAAGCGAAGTGGTGCCCGATTTTGTGGCGCCAATTATTAAAAAGTTGGGGAATTGCATTTATTGTTCCTTTTTTAACTTGCACTTCTATCAATATAAATTTTACCAAAGCCTCTCTGTCTGTTGCTATAGCTTTTCAAAAAATAGTTTGAAATTCCTTTTTGACTTGATATAGTGTTTCCCGATTGCATGAGGTACAACAATTTTTGTAGTTATATAATGGTTTTTTGGTCACGACATGCAATTTTTTTTGCAAGAGGAAATAATATGGCTCAACCAAACGTTGGGATTATCATGGGTAGTGACTCAGATTTGCCCATACTTAAAGAGGCTGCAAAAATGCTTGAAGAATTGGGGGTGGCTTATGAATTAACCATCGTCTCCGCTCATCGCACGCCTGAAATTTTATTTAAGTATGCTAAAGAGGCGGAACAAAGAGGTTTAGAGGTGATTATTGCTGGGGCAGGAGGGGCTGCCCATTTGCCGGGCATGATTGCCGCGCTAACCCCTTTGCCGGTGATCGGTGTGCCTGTTAAAACTTCTGCCTTACAAGGACTTGATTCACTTTTGTCGATTGTGCAAATGCCAGGCGGTGTGCCTGTGGCTACTGTTGCTATTAATAATGCCAAAAATGCTGGCATACTCGCAGCGCAAATTGTTGGCGTAAAATCTCATGAAATTCGCAATACTGTCAAACAGTATAAGGCAGGATTGGAAAAAATGGTGGTTGATAAGGCGCAACGTTTAGAAGAAATTGGTTATGAAAAATATTTATCTAGGAAAACGCTATGACATCGACCAACGAACAAGTAAACCACGCCATTGAGATTATCCAACAAATTCGCACTGAAGTCAATCGCGCTGTTGTTGGGCAACAAGAAGTCATTGATCAAGTTTTAGTGGCCTTATTAGCGGCTGGGCATGTGCTGATTGAAGGCGTACCCGGCTTAGGTAAAACTTTGCTGGTGCAAGCTTTGGCAAAAACTTTTGAAGGCAGCTTCACACGCATACAATTTACACCCGATTTAATGCCGACTGATGTCACTGGACATGCGATATATGACATGAAAAGCGAAGAGTTTCGTATTCGCAAAGGTCCCATTTTCACGCATCTGTTATTAGCTGATGAAATCAACCGTGCGCCAGCCAAAACTCAAGCCGCCTTGCTAGAAGTTATGCAAGAACAGCAGGTGACTATTGAAGGGCGCGCTTTTACGGTATCGCCCCCTTTTATGACATTGGCCACTCAAAATCCGATTGAACAAGAAGGCACCTATCCCTTGCCCGAAGCGCAATTGGATCGGTTTTTACTGAAAATTCGCATTGACTATCCCACCGAAGTTGAAGAAGCCCGCTTAGTTAAGCAAGTAACTTCTAGTAAAGTGGGAGAAGGCTTAGATGTCAGTGCCGTCAAAGCACTGATTAAACCCGAAAATATCATAACGCTCCAACAAATTGCGGCAAGTTTACAAATTGATGATCGTGTTTATGAATATGCGGTGAAAATAGTGCGTTTGACGCGCACTTGGCCAGGCGTGAGCCTTGGCGCTGGTCCACGTGCAAGCATTGCACTAATTCGTGCAGCCCGCGCCACTGCGTTGTTAGCAGAACGTGATTTTGTCATCCCTGACGATGTCAAAGACATTGCGCTAGCCATTTTGCGCCATCGTATCGCCTTAGCACCCGAATTGGAAATTGAAGGGCATGATGTAGATACCGTATTAAAGGCTGTGTTAAATAAGGTTGAAGCGCCAAGGATATAAATTTATGAGACCCGCACAATTA
>CAYFOB010000449.1:0-1301 GCA_964344525.1 uncultured Thiomargarita sp. | reverse complement strand
CATGGTGATTTATTGGCAATTTTGTGGCGTTGTCTTATTACTTCTAGCGTTTTTTGATGCTTGGCGAGTTTGGCGATTGCCCACCATTCGGCTAGAACGCCAAGTCCCAGGTTCACTCCCCTTAGGTGTTTGGAATGAAGTTATCCTTCGTCTGCACAGCCGTGTCCCATGCTTGGTAGAAGTTTTTGATGATTACCCCATCAATAGTGACTTACAAGGGCAACCGCAACGTATCACCCTTCCCGCCTCTGCTGGTATGGAAACCCAATATCGCATCCGCCCCCAACAACGTGGGGCAACACAATTTGCGGGGGTACATTTATTGCTCTACTCACCTTGGCGATTTTGGAAACATTATCGTTATGTCAAACTCAATACACCGATACGGGTTTATCCCAATTTCGCCACCATTACCAAATATGCCCTATTTGCTGCGGAAAATAGATTGGGACAACTGGGCATCCGCAAATTACAACGGCGCGGTGAAGGCTTAGAATTTCATCAACTGCGCGAATATCGCACCGGTGATGCTCTGCGTCAAATTGACTGGAATGCCACCGCTCGTCATAAAAAATTGATCTCAAAAGAATATCAAGATGAACGTGATCAACAAATTATTTTTTTAATTGACTGTGGGCGGCGCATGTTGGCACAAGATGGTGCTCTCTCACATTTTGATCACACACTTAATGCAATATTGTTGCTTTCCTATGTGGCATTGCGACAAGGCGATGCACTCGGATTAATGACATTTAGCGGAGAACGGCGTTGGCTCGCGCCACGTAAAAACATAAATACAATTAACGTGGTATTAAATACGGTATATGATTTACAACCCAGCGCTCAAGCCAGTGATTATTTAAATGCTGCAACCCAATTAATGCTCCGCCTCAAAAAACGTGCATTAGTTATCTTAATTTCCAATTTGCGCGATGAAGATAACGATGAACTGTTACCCGCTTTGCAGTTACTCCGCAAAAAACACCTGGTTTTAGTTGCCAGCTTACAGGAACGTATTCTCAATAAAGTGCTAGAACAACCCGTACACAATTTTGAAGATGCCCTGCGCTACGCTGCCACCCTTGAATATTTAAATGCCCGTCGCCAAGCCCATGATGCTTTAAAAGGGCATGGCATTGTTTATTTGGATACGGTACCTGAACAGTTGCCGGTGATGATGGTTAATCGTTATTTGGAGATTAAGCGTAGTGGGGTGTTATGAATTTACACCAAGGCTAGATATAACTACAAGGATTACTTTTAAAAAAGGATAAACCACTAGATTTAGTAATCCATTGAGG
>CAYFOB010000448.1:3788-3951 GCA_964344525.1 uncultured Thiomargarita sp. | reverse complement strand
TCCTATATTAGTACTTAATAATATTTTTATTTACTAACTTGAACATCGAGTATATTATAAAGTTTCAGGCAAAAAAACACAGAGATTTTAAAAATGATTGATGAATCCACGAAACCAAAGCTCATTATCAAAATATTCAATTTTATTAAAAAGTTATTGGAAC
>CAYFOB010000448.1:0-3778 GCA_964344525.1 uncultured Thiomargarita sp. | reverse complement strand
TGATTGCATCAACAGTGTTTGTACTGATGTTTTTAATTGGAATGTGGTGGAATATTAGTCCTAGTCTCTTCGATGTGCAAGCGGTGGCTCAAGAAAAAGCTGAGCGTAACAACGAAAAAATGGTCACAGGTTATGTCACGACGAGTACCTTAATTGAGGTGGCAAATACATTATTGGAGAAATCGGGCGGTTATTTGAGTAATGATATTATGCCGCCTGGTGTTTTTATGGACAACATGCCCAATTGGGAATGGGGACTCTTGCAACAAGTGCGCGATTTTTCCAAGGCATTACGCAACGACATGAGCCGCACTCACTCTGAAGATCCTGATTTAGCCAAGGCTGAGCCGAAATTTAACACAGATAATAAATCGTGGTTTTGGCCAGCAAGTGAGGATAAGTATCAAGAAGGCATTGAGTTACTTGAGAACTATTTGCACCGCCTAGCCTCACCTGAAAACAAAACGGCGTTGTTTATAGTCAGTCGCAATAATTTGCGTGATTGGTTAAAAGATGTGGCAAAACGCTTGGGTAGCCTATCGCAACGTTTGAGCGCCAGTGTTGGACAAATGCGAATGAGCGCACCAAACGAAACTGGAGAAATCGAAGAAAAAACGCCTACAATGCAAATTGATAATGTGTTTTATGAAGTTCGAGGCACTAGCTGGGCTTTGATCCATTTATTGCGTGCAGTAGAAATTGATTTTAAAGAAGTTTTGGAACAAAGACACGCGGTGATGATTTTGCAACAAGTGATTAGGGAATTGGAAGCTACCCAAAAAATGGTGTGGAGTCCTATGATTTTAAATGGATCAGAATTTGGCTTATTTGCTAACCATTCTTTGGTGCTCTCTTCTTATATTTCTCGGGCTAATACAGGGATTATTGAATTGTACAATTTATTGGAATAATAAAAAAAACCTGACCAATTTCCAAAACTGGTCAGGTTTATCGTAGCTGTTATAACGATTTGGGGAATGTAGCACGTCGCTTACCAAAAATCGCACTACCCACGCGCACATGTGTTGCGCCTTCTTCAACTGCAATTTCAAAGTCACCACTCATACCCATTGACAGTTCTTTCACCTTTAATTCTGGTAGCACCGCGTTCAACCATTCTGAAAGTTGGCGCAAGCGCTTGAAAATATTGCGAATAATCTCTTCTGATGCGTTGAAAGGTGCCATCGTCATCATACCACGAACGCTCAGATTTGGCAGGCCAGCAATGGTTTTGACTGCAGTCAGCAAAATATCGCGCTGTTCCTGATCATTTTCCCAATCAGCACAACTAAACCCCCCTTTGCTTTCTTCACCAGAAACATTGACTTCGATAAACACAGGCAAAATATGATCTAATTGCTTTGATAGCTGTTTAGCAATCTTCACACGGTCAACCGCATGAAAATAATGTGCATGCTCTGCCACTTGTTTGCTTTGGCGGCTTTGCAAATGACCAATAAAATGCCATTGTAAGTCCTTCAAATGACTTAGTTGAATGGCTTTTTCTGCTAATTCATCAGCACGGTTTTCACCAAAATGACGGACACCTGTTTCATAGACTGCAACAATATCTTCAACAGGCCAAGTTTTACTGACTGCAACCAACGTAACATTACTGGCAGAACGATCCGCACGATCTGCTGCTTGCTGGATACGGTTTAATACGTTTTCGACTAATTGTTTTTTATCTGTCATTATCAATAACTACAAGGATTATATTTAAGAAGGGATAAACCCCAGCTCATAGATGGCGCAAGACTTACTATTGCTTGTCGGGTGCCCGACGTTTTGCCAATGAGAGACAACGCCCATCTACTCAATATCATCTGGATTGATTCCCATCGCACGCAATTTTTCCGCTAATCGGGCTGCCCGTTGTTCGACTTGATTAGCCTTAAGTTCTGCTTGCTCAGCCTTAAGTTCTGCTTGCTCAGCCTTATGTTCTGCGGCTTCTTGAGCTGTTGGTACTAAAACACCATCCAAAGTTTCCCACCGCAGCCAAGTGTTTTCAATTCCTTTATAAACACCTTGCCAAAGTACTAATGCTAATTCCAATCGTTGACTGGGCAAGCGATTTTTTTCATCCCGCTTGATTGCTTGATAAATGCCATTGACTAGCGTAAATCCTGCACAATCTTTCGGTTCAAATGGATCATACCAAAAATATTCAGGTACTCGCAGCTTATCTTGGTAAATCTGCTTTTTTTCCGTTTTATCAATTTCTCGTGTACTCTCAGATAAAAGTTCAATCACTACATCAGGCGTCTTTCCTCCTTCTTCCCAAACGACCCAACTTTTGCGTTCATGCTTAGGCACTCCTAAAACCACGAAAACATCAGGCCCCTTAAAATCTTGGTTACGCACTTGGGAAGCGCTAAAGTAAACAAACATGTTACCACTGACGTAACCATCAGGGCGTTGTGCTAGCCAAGTTTCTAAGGTATCAATCAGTAAATCCATCTGTAGTTTATGTCTTTGAGTTTCCATAGGGACTCCATCACAGCACGGTAAATCATCTTGGGTAAGTAGCGACTGAGCTGTAGAACGTTCAAATTTGTAGGGCGGTAATGCCACCTCATTTTGGCGTTTTTTTAAAGCAACTGCTGTTGACATAACACGCTCCAAATTTAGAAAATATATTAAAATTATAAATCAATATTGAGGATAAAGCGATATGCATTTTTCAAATCAATTAGCCATGAATTTTCAGGAAAACCAAATGAACACCATATTCAAAACAGCTCTCTTGTTCGTTTTGCTGGCTCTCTCAATGCCAGTAACAAGCAAGGATCTTCTGAGATTTCAACACCTTGGTATGGAACAAGGATTATCGAATAGTACGGTTTGGTCTATATTGAAAGACAGTCAGGGGTATATCTGGATTGGCACATTCGACGGGCTCAACCGTTATGACGGTTATGAAGTGACAATCTATAAAAATAATCCTGATAATCCCAAAAGCTTAAGTTCAAACATGATCAGATGTTTATTTGAAGATCAAAAGGGGACAATCTGGATTGGTACCGAAAAAGGTTTTAATAAATTTAACCACAAAACTGAACAATTTACAAGATACGCTTTCGACCCAGCTATATTAGAAAATACAGTTGGTGAAATTTACGAGGATACAACAGGACGACTTTGGATAGGCAGTTGGCATGGCACATTATATCAGTTTGACCGATTGGCAGAAAGACTGATTCCCACCTCAATAGATATGAAATTTGGCCGGATAGACTACTTGGCTGAGGATCAAAAGGGAATTTTGTGGATTGCTGATAATGAAAGTTTAACAAGTTTTGATCCAGAAACACAAAGATTGACACGCTATACGCATGATCCTAACAACCCAAATAGCTTGACTCATAATAGAGTCATATATATTGAAATAGACAACGAAGGTATCATGTGGTTGGCAACAGTTGGTGGAGGACTGAACCGCTTTGACCCAAAAACAGGGCAGTTTACACATTATCGCCATGATTTTGCTAATCCGCAAAGTTTGAGTAGCGATGCGGTTGTGGCAGTAGTGGAAGACGAACCAGGTATTTTTTGGGTCACAACATTTGGTGGGGGGCTCAATAAATTTGACTCAAAGACAGGACAATTTATGCAGTATCAACCCAATCCCTATCTGCCTGATAGTTTGGGTGATCATCGAATATCATTTTTGCTGAAAGATGAAAATAATACCTTATGGGTTGGCACTTTCGGGGATGGGGTTAATATATACTCCAAACGTTCAAGTTTTCGGATTATTAAAATAACTGAAATTTTA
>CAYFOB010000447.1:3480-3952 GCA_964344525.1 uncultured Thiomargarita sp. | reverse complement strand
CGCACCAATAGATTTGCGCAACGTATTGCTGCGGTTCGGCCAAATACAACAAGATCAAGCAGAGAATTGGAACCTAAACGGTTAGCACCATGCACTGACACGCAAGCACATTCTCCAATCGCCATCAAACCACGTACCACACGTTCAGGATTACCCTCTTTGAGCGCCACAACTTCACCATAATGATTTGTGGGAACCCCTCCCATGTTATAATGTACGGTGGGTAAAATGGGGATTGGTTCTTTGGTAACATCAACACCGGCAAAAACCCGTGCTAAATCAGCAATGCTGGGCAAACGCTCGTTGATAATATCTGCCCCTAAATGTTCAAGGTGTAAATGGATATGATCTTTGTGTTCACCGACTCCGCGCCCTTCGCGGATTTCCATCGTGATGGCGCGGCTAACGACATCACGCGAGGCTAAGTCTTTAGCATGGGGCGCATAACGTGGCATAAAGCGTTCACCTTCTG
>CAYFOB010000447.1:0-3470 GCA_964344525.1 uncultured Thiomargarita sp. | reverse complement strand
GCTGAATTAACCAGAAAACCACCTTCGCCACGCACACCTTCAGTAATCAAACACCCTGCGCCATAAATGCCGGTGGGATGAAATTGCACAAATTCCATATCTTGCAAGGGCAAACCAGCACGTAGTACCATGCCGCCCCCATCACCTGTGCAGGTGTGAGCAGAAGTGCAGGAAAAATAGGCACGCCCATAACCACCGGTTGCTAACACGACCATATGGGCACTAAAACGATGAATAGTCCCTTCTGCCATATTCAGTGCCATCACACCAACGCAGACACCTTCCTCATCCATAATTAAATCTAGTGCGAAATATTCAATAAAAAATTCGGCTTTATAATTAAGAGACTGCTGATAAAGCGTGTGTAAAATGGCATGTCCAGTACGATCAGCCGCTGCACAGGTACGTTGAGCGATGCCTTCACCATAGTGAGTCGTCATACCCCCAAATGGACGTTGATAAATTTTTCCATCTTCAGTGCGCGAAAACGGTACCCCATAATGCTCCAATTCAATAATTGCTGGTACGGCTTCTCGACACATATATTCAATGGCATCTTGATCACCTAACCAATCAGAACCTTTGATAGTATCGTACATGTGCCAACGCCAATGATCCTCTCCCATATTGCCGAGTGAAGCGCTGATACCGCCTTGAGCAGCAACAGTATGGCTGCGGGTAGGAAAAACTTTTGTAATACAAGCTGTTGTTAAGCCTTTTTCTGCCAAACCTAAAGTGGCACGTAAGCCAGCACCACCAGCCCCAACAACAACGACATCATAGCGGTGATCAATAATTTGATAAGACAATTTAACCCCCCAAAGCAATCCGTAATACAGCTGATATTGAGGCGACTGTGATAGCAATAATAAAAAACTTCATAGAAACCATAGCAATTGCCTTGATAATTTCATTGTGTACATAATCCATTAAGACTTCTTGTAAACCAGAATGGGCGTGATAAAATAATACTAGAATCAATATAATAAGCATCTCGCCATGCCATGGTAATCGCATCCAAGCCACTAAACTGGCATGATCCGCTTTAATGATGAAAAAAATGATAGAAGCCACAAGCCACAACAAAAGGGGTATTAAAGCAATAGCAGACAAGCGTTGAGTAATAAAACGGTTCGTTCCCTCTCTAGCAGAACCCAGGCTACGCACACGCGATAAAGGCGTACGCAAATTATCCATTATGCACCCCCACCCAAGTTAAAGCTGTTAAAATAAAAGTTGCAATCCACACCACCTTGCCTGTTGCATAGCTCGTTTTAAGATCAATACCTAAGCCGGCATCCCAAAATAAATGACGAATACCATTACACAAATGATAAAACAAGGCAAAAGACCAACCAAATAACAATAACAATCCTAGCCAAGAACTTAACAAATTTTGCGCCTGTTGATAAGCTTCTGGACCTTTTGCTGCCGCCGTTAACCAATACACCAGCGCCAACGTACCAAGCGACAAAAAAACACCAGTGGCACGATGGAGAATTGACATGACAGAAGTCAATTGTGGCTTATAAATTTGTAAATGAGGCGAAAGTGGTTTTTTATGCGTTGTCATAGTTTGTTTTCCTGAAAGGTTACCAACAGAGTTTGTGGTAAGTTACAGCATTTTGGAGTCCAAAGCAGCGCTTTGGAGACCCATGCCCTTCGCGGCCGCTTCTTACGCACTTGCATACCTGAAAATTCATGGTTCAGTACTTATTTCTAACAAGCTATTCTCCCTTTTGCCAATCATTAACCATGGAAAATTGTTCTGCGGATTGGGGGGAGGATGTTTTTCCAAATAAAGTTTGGTTTCTCCATTGGGCAAGTTTTAAATAAACTTCTTGTTTTCTAAAACCATGTCTTTTTAGCCAACAGCCGATAACTACACCTGTTCTCCCATGCCCACCAAAACAATGAACATAAACTTTTTCACCAGCCGCAATGAGCTCATCCATCTTGTCCAAAATTTCCACCATTAACGGTTTGCTAGGCACAGACATGTCAACAATTGGATAATGTAACCATTTCAGTGCCGGATTTTTTGCGATAAGCGCCTCTTTATAGGGCGTTAAAAAATCTATTTCATGCTGTTGCATTAAACAAACAGAGGCGCTGATCCCCAATCTGAGCAATTCATTAAGTTTCTCAGAACACTCTTTTTTATTCGGTGAGCCAGGATACTGTCCTGCAAACAAATTGAGTTGTTTAAAATCTGGGTGATAGACTTTGTAAACAGCTAAATCTTGAGATTGTGGTTGTGTCTCTTGCGGTTGATTCATTTATTTTTACTTTCCTTTCATCTTGGTTAAAAAACCCCGAAATTGAAACTCACAGGTTAAAATTTTATAATTTGAACATGTTTCACTTTGCCACCCTCCCCCCTTTAGCCCTTTACATCCACATTCCTTGGTGTGTCCGCAAATGTCCCTATTGCGATTTCAATTCCCATCAAATACACGGCGATATACCAGAAAATGACTATATTGCGGCTTTATTTGCCGACTTAGAGCAAGATTTGCCCAAGCGCACTGTTCGTAGCATTTTTATAGGAGGTGGTACACCTAGTTTATTATCACCTGACACAATTTACAATTTATTGTCAGGCGTGCGGGCACGACTCTCTGTCATAGCGAATGCTGAAATTACCTTAGAAGCCAATCCAGGTACTGTAGACAGCCACCGTTTTCAAGGATTTCGAGAGGCAGGTATTAATCGCTTATCGTTGGGCATACAAAGTTTTAATGAGACGGCTTTGCAAAATTTAGGGCGCATTCATGGGCGCATTGAGGCAATGAAAGCCATCGAAGCGGCGCAGCAAGCGGGATATAATAATATTAATTTAGATTTAATGTTTGGCTTGCCAGGGCAAAGCATTGCGGCTGCCTTGGATGATTTAGGCATTGCGATTGCTTATGAGCCTTCCCATTTGTCTTGGTATCAATTAACTATTGAACCTAATACTTTATTTTATCATCAGCCACCGCCTTTGCCTGATGATGATTTATTGTGGGACATGCAAATAGCGGGGCAACGATATTTAGCTGAGCAAGGTTATTGTCAATATGAAATTTCCGCTTACGCCAAACCGGGGCATCGGTGTCAACACAATCTCAATTATTGGAAATTTGGCGATTATTTAGGGATAGGCGCAGGCGCACATGGCAAAATCACTGCGCACGACAAAATTTTCCGCTTATCCAAGCAACCCCATCCACGTAGCTATTTACAATCTCCCCTGGTGACAAATTGCACAACACTCACGGCAAAAGATGTGGCGCTAGAATTTATGATGAATGCATTGCGCTTATTGGAAGGCTTTACGAGCCAAGAATTTACAGAAAATACGGGCTTAAGTCTGGCATGTGTCGAAAAAACGGTGCAACAAGCGTGTGCCCGAGGGTGGCTAAAGGTTGAAAGGCAACGTATTCGCGCAACGGATGTTGGCATGCGTTTTTTGAATGATTTGTTGA
>CAYFOB010000446.1:0-3956 GCA_964344525.1 uncultured Thiomargarita sp. | reverse complement strand
AAAGCGCTGCTTTGGACTCCAAAATACCTGAAAATTCATGGTTCAGTACTTATCAATGAGTCCAAATCAAAACGGGTTTTATCCTTTTAATAACTCATCCCTGTAGTTTTATTGATGTTACCTGCTTAAAAAAGTACAAATACCATTTTTTCAAAAAATGGTATTTGTTTGAGCTCAAAAAGCTTTATAATTACAAGGATGAGTTAAAATATGACTTTTGTACTTTACCCAATCGGGAAACGCTATATCCACCAAAATTTTTATGGTAAGAAAACAGCATGAGTGATCAAATAAAAATTGAATTTTATGAAACGAAGGGGGGTAAGAGTTATCATGCAGAATTAATAGAAGCACTCCGTGATCCTTTAGAAGCGGCAGAATATCTTGATGCCGCATTTGAAGATGATGATCCAGAAGCTTTCCCTATGGCTTTAAAACATGTTGCTGAAGCCCAAACAGTCACGTATCAACTGATTGAAAAGGTAAAATTTGCCCAAGATGAGACTAATGAGATGGTTTCACGAAAGCATAATTTCGATTTATATCACTGATGTTACGCACCCTCGTTCCCAAACTCTGTTTGGGAATGCATGTTTGCGATGCTCTGCATCGCGGTTTGCGAAGCAAACCTAGTCGATGGCATTGAGCAACCATCAGGGACGCTTCGCGTCCCGCTTTGCAGAGCAAAGCGACAGGCATTCCCAAACAGAGTTTGGGAACGAGGATGCGTAACATCAGTTATATCAGATTAATTCGTTTTTACATCAGCTTGGTTTTCGTTTAGCTATTCAGAGATGCTGATGAGTTTTTTTCACCCTGTTTTTATTAGAGATGTCCCTTAATAACTGATGTTACGCACGGATGTTCCCTCCACTCGACGCAGAGCGTCGGGACATGCATTCCCAAGCGGGAGCTTGGGAACGAGAATAATGTACGTTTCTCGTTCCCAAGCGCGGCGAAGGAATGCATGCCCCGACGCTCTGCGTCGAGTGGTGGAACGATAGTGCGTAACATCAGTTAATAAGAAAAACCAGACCTGCCAGGTTGAAAACCAAACCTGGCAGGTCAAAAGCAACGACCCTCTCTTTTTTCTGGAACGGTTTGGTTTTCAACCTGCCAGGTCTGGTTTTGGCTTATTAAGGGACATCTCTATTCCATTGTAGCTCAAAAAAAGTCACAAATACCATTTGTTTTCCGAAATGGTATTTGTAAAATTTCTGTGTCATTCCCGAAACGCTTGTAATGACGGTTAAATCCCTGTGGATTCCTCAGAGGTTTAGAACAGAATTAATAACCCTTTGAGCCGCTACCCCACCTAACTGCCGCGTCAAGCAACGAACACTGCCTCCCATTCTACCCACTTTTCCAACTTGAACAGGAATAACTGCCCTGTCTGCATGTTTCTTAAAAATAGCTAGTGCCTTTTTGTCTACGCCTAAACCAAACATCGGCACATAAATGGCATTGTCTGTCGTTAAGGCATTAACATAAACCCCATTGGCATCCGCAAAATTTCTCCAGTACTTATTTGAAGGTTGATAAGGCATTTCGACGATTTCAACCTGTTCTTGTAAATCTTCATCTATGACTTCCATCACTGCTTGCCACAGTTCATCGTCAAAAGCAGAAACGGCGAGTTTGTTTTTAGATAGCCATTTGACCATGCCATCAGAATGTCCAGTGGTGTCGCCTGGTACTTCTGGCAAAAAGGCTAAATAATCCAACGCTAACGTATCTCTTAACAAGCGAATAATTTCTTTTTCACTTTTATCATAGTTATCAGCAAAAATTCTTTCAGTCATCAACGCACTGTAAGCACCATTATAGTTAAAATTGCCACCATCCAACACAAGATCAACAAATTTAAACGGCAATCCCAAACCACGAAACCAATTTACAAAACCCGCTTCAATTGCTTTTGCGTCGGAAGTTTTGAGGTAGTTTGGACGATATTTGAATTTAAAAAGCCCAGCTTTCGTTTGAATCACAGAATAATCGCGCATCCAAATATCAGGAATTTCACCTGGTATGAGGTGTTTGTCAGGCAATAAACCTTTTAATTCTTTCCGAGTTTCTCTGTCAGCAACAATTAATAATAAATCGTTTTTATGTGCAGCATTAATAAAGTTTTGGAAATACCAAACAATCTCATCAAAAAAGGGATCATAATAAGCATCAGATGGCGCAGAAAGAAAAAACACTGAATTTTTTCTTTCTTTTGCAAAGGAGCAGGTTGGCAACAACCCCCCTCCCAAACAAGCCGCTGATAATTTGAGCAATTTTCTTCTGGAGAGTTTATTCATTTTTATGTTTTTGGATCTTGTATGAGTCCAAACTTTAGTTTTGCAATCCCAAGATAAATCTTGGACTCCTAGCCATCAATGACGTTTATCGCAAGCTAAAAATGCATTGGGTTTGTTTTATTTCTCGGCGCATGGTTCGCGTGTTGACGGTAAAAATTATTTATTGTTGCTTAAAGGATTACTTTTAATAAAGGATAAGTCTTGCGCCACTTCATTAATGGGGGTTATCCTTTATTAAAAGTAATCCGTGTAGTTATTCGTTATCACCTTCAATTATGATCGCCCACTAGGACAAGCTTTTAATATTTTACGTTTGATTTTTTGTTCAGACATTGCTTTACCCCGCTTGAACCGAACTTGATCTTGGCGAATATCCTTGATAGTTGCATCCAAAACACTAAACCAAGTTTTTATTTGCCTTTGAGTTTTGGCGGGTTTACCAACGGCAGAGGCTTGTACCTTAGCGATTTCTCTGTCATAAACCACATCAACAGATGTACAAACAAGTCCCCACCAATTGCTGCCTTTACTTGCTAAAAATTGTTCATCTGCTATTCCTTTTGCAGACAAAGATTCTTGTGTTGGCTTGCTTTCAGGCTTAGGTTTTCTGTGAGCAACAGTGTTCGTTTTTGCAACGCGCCCACCAGGGCAAGCATTTATGATATTGCTTTTAATCCTATCTTCACTCAAAGCCCCCCTTTTTCTTTTGAGCCGGATTTCATCCTCATGGATATCTTTAACTGTCGCAAGCAAAATTTGACCCCATAAATTTTTTTGACGTTTCGTTTTGGCAGCCTTTCCAACCGATTTGGGTTCTATCTTGGCGATTTGTCTGTCATAAACCACATCAATAGATTCACAAACCAGTCCCCACCATTCTACTGGTCTAAAATTACCCTCCAAAAATCGGTAATCAGCTATGCCCTTTGCAGAAAGATAGGCACGATTTTTTGGAATCCTTCGGGGCAAATTGCCTTTCCTTACCCCTTTCGGACAACGTGTTCCACTTTTCCAAGCGGTCATAATTTTGCGATGGTAATTCCTCGTTTCTTTAAACGGTGGACAACCTTTGTATTTAACCACCCTGTGTGGTCCCGCGTTATAGGCACAAAGTGCGAGCTTGACTGAGCGAAAACGCTTTAATTGCCGACTAAAATATTTAACACCGCAGTTAATATTTTTTGACGGATTATATAAATCTTTTGAACTCAACCCACATGCGTTTTTACCTGTCGTAGGCATAATTTGCATCAGTCCAATGGCACCTGCATGTGAACGCGCATTTTGGTTCCACCGACTTTCCTGATTAATGATGGCACAAACTAACGATGGATCAACCTTATACCTTTTTGCAGCTTTCCGTGCCAAATTATCAAGGGTTTGAGCACTTGATATGCCAAACGCTAAGCACGAAATGATTAAAACAAGAAAAATAGGTGCTACTTTTTTCATTCAGTTTTACCTTTGAGTTATTTATTTATAATTTTAACAGAAAAAGTCTATTCCACAACAATAAACTAACAAAAATACTGCAAAAACAATAAAAATTAAATATATACTTCAAACGTTCAAGTTTTCGGATTTTCTGGTAGGAGTCCAAACTTTAGAGGCTGTTTTGGAAAAAATGAAAAGTCTTTTTCAGAAAACGAGAAA
>CAYFOB010000445.1:0-3968 GCA_964344525.1 uncultured Thiomargarita sp. | reverse complement strand
CGAGGATGCGTAACACCAGTAAATAATTCAGAAAACTTGAACGTTCAAAGTATATATGTAATTTTTCAACAAATTTTTTCCTGATTTTTTTTAATTCTTCCAAATCATCCCCCCCAATATCATTAAGTTAAGCCAAAAAACGCACTTCGCTAAGCAATAAATTCAAGGTTTTTTGGAGTACAAAGCAGCGCTTTGTACTTATTTTTATATTTTATATATATATCAATATATTTGATATACTGTTAAGCTTTTATTATCTTCGTCGTTATTGTATTTTTTATTTAAATATGGTATTTTAAAAAATGAATACTATCAAATAAATACGATAATGATATGCAACCTATTACTATTATTGGAAGCGGTTTAGCGGGTTATACTGTCGCACGTGAATTACGCAAACTTGATAAGACGTGTTCGTTACGGATTATTACGGCAGATGATGGACATTTTTACTCTAAACCGATGTTATCTAATGCATTTGCTCAAAAGAAAACGCCAGAGAGTTTGGTAACAACACCTGTCACTAAAATGGCAGAACAGCTCAATGCAGAAATTTTGACCCATACCCAAGTAACTCAGCTCATACCTCAAGAACATGCGCTTGAAGCGAAGGGTAAGCGTTTGGCATATAGTCAATTAGTATTAGCATGGGGCGCTGAACCTATACGTATTCCCTTGGCAGGAACAGCGGCTGATCAAATCTTATCTGTAAATAACTTAATCGACTATGCCCACTTTCGCGCCGCATTACAGGGGGCTAAACGAGTTGCCATTATGGGCGCTGGTTTGATAGGTTGTGAATTTGCCAATGACTTACACCAAGCAGGTTTTGATATCACATTGATTGATCCAGCAACACATCCGCTGGGGCGACTCGTTCCCCAACAAGTTGGCCAAACTTTGCAAAAGGCATTAGAAGAATTAGGCGTGACTTTCTTTTTTGAAAAAGCGGTTAGTCGTGTTGATAAGGGCAATGCGGCTTATCGTTTAACCCTTACTGATCAGAATGTATTAGAGGTTGATGTAGTATTATCAGCCATTGGTTTGCGCCCCCATACCAAGTTAGCAGCAGCGGCTGGTTTATCAGTTGAACGGGGCATTGTGGTGGATCGGTATTTAAAAACCAGTGCTGAAGATATTTATGCCCTGGGTGATTGCATTCAAGTTGAAGGTTTGGTATTACCGTTTGTAATGCCCTTGATGAATGCGAGTAGAGCTGTGGCAAAAACTTTAGCAGGGCAAACCACCCCAGTCGTTTATCCTGCCATGCCAGTTGTGATAAAAACGCCAGCATGTCCTACCATCGTATCGCCGCCAGCTCTTGGGCTTGAGGGAGAGTGGCAAATTGAAGGCGAAGGAAAAAATCTTCGAGCCTTATTTTATACACCAGAGCGGCAATTAGGTGGATTTGTGTTGATGGGAAGTTT
This sequence comes from uncultured Thiomargarita sp., assembly GCA_964344525.1. GTDB lineage: Bacteria > Pseudomonadota > Gammaproteobacteria > Beggiatoales > Beggiatoaceae > CAYFOB01. Next base: position 2,541 of record CAYFOB010000445.1, on the reverse strand, counting down.
TGTTGCTGAAAAAACCGCTTTGACCAAAGATTTGCCACCTGTGTTGGCATAATTTCAATTTGGAGTACAAAGCGCAAACTTTGTACTCCAATCAGAATCTGGCATAAGAGATTCCAAGGACTGTTACGATTCCCAATATGCTTAAAAAGATAATTTAACCAGCTTTTTCTACAACGGAATACGAATCACAACACCGCCCATCGTATCGCCTATTTTGAAATCCGTTCTAGGACTGTCTTTGTGCTCGTTATGGCAAGAAACACAAGCATCAGCTACTGCAATGTCAGGATACACGGCTGTGAAATACCGCTTTTTACCCAATGTTTCTTCCTTGTAAAATGGTTGCGGTTTATCTACAACCGCTTTTAAACCTTCTTCTTCCACCGGAGTTTTAGGCTTATTTTGGCTATTTATAGGCCAAAGAGATAATAGGGCATAGCTAAAATCGCTGGTTTTTTTCTGTGCTAATTCCGCGCCTGCACGAAACATTTGAGCCGGTAAAAGCAATGCCTTTTCATCTTTCCAGTGTTCACTGGCTTTGATGACTTCTTCCTCCTTAACCAAGCGATTGACAATCTTCTTGGTGTAAACGGTGCGATCAGATTCCAAAACTGTGTGAACGGCATCTGCCATTTTTTGTGGAGTGATGGTCGTATTTTCACCACCTCCACTGCCACCTGCAACAAAAAAGGTAATGACCGCGCCCAAAATAAAGGCAACGGCTACCATAATGACGTTTTTCATAAAAAAAACTCCTTCTGTGTTGTTGTAAAAATTACGCCGCCGCGTACAATTCTTTTTCCTTGTTCATGAGTAGGTGCGCTAAGAACCAATAGGCTGCAAACCAAGCCTCCTTAACTTCCAAGGTAGCGGCTTCACCTAAGACATCTGTGATTGCTTGCAAAAGCGACTCAATTACCCAAGGATAGTGTTCTGGTTTCACATTGGTGTCAACGTGATGTTTGGTAATTTTTTCGACAGCACCAGCCAAAGCATCCAATTTATCGATATTCTCAGCATAGGCAATAATTGACCTTGCCAAGATTTGATTTTGGTTTTTCGGCGCGTTCTTGAACAACTCTTTTGCATCAGGATAGTTGCTGAACATGACCTCATACATGCGAGTCGTAATGGCTTCACCCTTTTCTTTCAAAATCGGTGCGGTGGACTTGACGATATTCTTCTTTTCTTCTGTCAAGGCAGAATCATAAATCTTTTTCTCGCGCTCAATGAGCACATTTGCTAAAAACCAATAGGCTTCGCCCCAAGCGGTCATGATTTCATCAGTGGCCGCATCGCCCAAGGTATCTTTTATCGCTCGTAACAAAGAATCAGCTACCCAAGGATAGTGATCAGGCAAAATACTGGCTTGAACGTGGTGCTCTGCAATCCTATCAAGCACAGGTGCCAGCGCCGGCAAATTGTTGATATTTTCAGCATAACCCACAATTGATCTCGCCAACACTTGGGGTTGGTTTTTCGGCGCGTTCTTAAACAAGGGTTTGGCATAAGGATAGCTGCCAAACATGATTTCGTACATTCTGGTTGTAAGCGTTTCAGCCTTTTCCTTGATTATGGGGGCTGTTTTTTTGACGATTTCTTTGGTTTTTGCTGACAGTTCAGCCATAATGCTTGTTCTCCCTTAGAGTGTGTTAAAAAAGTTATCAAAAATTCTTTAAGCTACCGTTTTGGCGTACAACGCTTTTTCCCGCTCAATTAAAATATCGGCTAAAAACCAATAGGCTTCTTTCCACGCTGTTACAATTTCATCAGTAATGACATCCCCAAGGACATCCTTCAAAGCTTGTAATAAAGATTCAGCCACAATTGGATAATGCTCAGACTTGACAAGACTATTCACATGATGTTGAGCAATTTTATCCAATGCCCCTTCTAATGCTGGCAAATTATCGACATTTTCACTATAAGCAATGATTGAACGCGCCAAAATTTCGTTCTGATTATCAGGCGCATTAGCAAATAATGGTTTAACTTCTGGATGGTTATTGAACATTATTTCGTACATTCGCGCTGTTACAGCATCACCTTTTTGTTTTAAAATAGGTGCTGTACTTTTTACAATTTTTTGAACTTCTGGTGTCAGCATATAAATTATTTATCAAAATATAATAAGTGAGTCTGCGAAAATTGATATATTTCGTGTACAGTTCAACATTTGTATTTAAATAGGTTCATTACTATTGAGATATATCAACCTTACAAAATATACGCCTATTATATATAGGCGAATTTAAAAGTCAATGCATTTTCAATAATTTTTTGATTAAAAGTATTTATATATTTTATTTGTTCAAATAGGGACCCTGAAAATTGATATATTTCATCCCTTGTTTAACAAAATGTAATTTGTTGGCGCTTAGGTTGAACGTTATATGAGATATATCAAACCCTGTAAATTGTAGGCCTATTATATGTGTGTGAATTGAAAGTTCAAGGGTTTTTTTTGCTTTTTTTTGACAAAATGTATTTATATACTCAGAACGTTCAGATTTTCGGTTTTCATAGCCGTCAAAAGTAGTC
>CAYFOB010000444.1:2581-3968 GCA_964344525.1 uncultured Thiomargarita sp. | reverse complement strand
TTTTGTGATGGATCGTTTTATGCGCTTTATTGGGCTGCCAGGTAAATCTTTTGTCCCAATGATTGTTGGTTTTGGGTGCAACGTGCCAGCCATCATGGCGACACGCACTTTAGAAAATCAACGTGATCGTATTATGACAATTTTGATGAATCCGTTTATGTCTTGCGGTGCGCGTTTGCCGGTGTATGCCCTGTTTGCTGCTGCCTTTTTTCCGGTGGGCGGACAAAATATCGTCTTTGGCTTGTATCTGTTCGGTATTGTGGTGGCTGTTATGACGGGGTTAATTATGAAAAACACCCTGCTTAAAGGGGACGCTTCACCTTTTATAATGGAATTACCCCCTTATCATTTGCCTACTGTGCAAGGTATTTTTTTAAGAAGTTGGGAGAGATTGAAAGGTTTTATATTTCGTGCAGGTAAAGTCATTGTGCCCATGGTTGTTGTACTGACATTTTTAAATTCTTGGGGCACCGATGGTTCTTTTGGGCATGAGGACAGCGAAAAATCCGTACTCAGCGAAATTGGGCGTACCCTAACTCCGGTTTTTGAGCCCATGGGCATTCACGAAGAGAATTGGCCAGCAACAGTCGGTATTTTTACGGGAGTTTTGGCTAAAGAGGCCGTCGTGGGTACACTTGATGCGATTTATAGTCAACTTGCTATTTCTGATGCGGGCATTCAAGTTGAGGAGGAAAAAGCCTTTAATTTATGGGATGGTATCAACGAAGCTTTTACAAGTATTCCAGCCAATTTAGCCGAAGTCAGCAATACGATTCTTGATCCTTTGGGCATCAACATTGGTGATGTCAGCACAATAGAAACGGCTGCAGAAGCACAGGAGGTGAAAACGGGCACATTCGGCGCGATGGCAGCGCGGTTTGATGGGCAAATAGGGGCATTTGCTTATTTGTTGTTTATTTTGTTGTATTTTCCATGCGTCGCAGCAACGGCAGCGGTGTATCGTGAAACAAATATGGGCTGGACAGTATTTGTAGCTGCTTGGACAACGGGATTAGCCTACCTGTTTGCGACGGTGTTTTATCAATTGGGAACATTTTCACAACATCCAATGGCTTCTGTGGCATGGATTGTAGGTTTATTGTTCCTGTTTGGTTTGACTATATTGGGGCTGTATATTTCTGGTAATCGTGGGTTGAGTACGGAGCGTGTTGCGTTGGATGAGGCGTGATTGTTTATGGTATGCACGGAGTCCAAAATTTATTTTGGAAGTGTCCTCGCCCTTTCATAAATTTTGGACTCCTAACTGAAAACTTATGATTCAGTACTTACTAATCAACTCGATAATTAGGCGCTTCTTTGGTAATTGAAACATCATGTACATGACTTTCGCGCATGCCAGCAAGACTCACTTGCACAAATTGCGGTT
>CAYFOB010000444.1:0-2571 GCA_964344525.1 uncultured Thiomargarita sp. | reverse complement strand
AACGCAAACCGCCTAACAATTGGTGAATGACATCCACTAAAGGACCTCGATGTGGAACACGCCCTTCGATCCCTTCTGGAACCAATTTTCCTTTTGTTTCAATATCATCCTGAAAATACCTGTCTTTAGAACCGTGTGTTTGTGACATTGCTGCTAACGATCCCATGCCACGATACGATTTATAAGCACGACCTTGATAAAGCTCGACATCTCCGGGGGCTTCTTCTGTACCAGCAAATAAGCTACCTATCATAATCGAATGCGCCCCTGCAGCAACGGCTTTGGCAATATCACCAGAATAACGAATCCCCCCATCCGCAATAATGGGTGTACCTGAGCCTTTGAGCGCCTGCACAACGTTATCAATGGCGGTGATTTGCGGTACCCCGACGCCAGCCACAATGCGTGTTGTGCAAATAGAGCCTGGTCCTATGCCAACTTTCACCGCGTCAGCGCCAGCTTTTTGCAAAGCAATTGCGCCTTCACCTGTTGCAATATTGCCACCAATCACTTGCACGTCAGGATAATGCTGTTTAATCCAGCGCACTTGATCCAATACGCTTTGTGCATGTCCATGTGCGGTATCTACGACAATCACATCAACGCAGGTTTCAACTAAGGCAGCGACTCGGGCTTCAGTATCTTCTCCCGTCCCCACAGCCGCGCCCACCCGTAGGCGCTCATGTTCATCTTTACAAGCGTTAGGTTCTTCGGTGGCTTTTTGGATATCTTTAACAGTAATCATACCGCGCAATTGAAAATCATCATTGACCACTAACACTTTTTCAATGCGATGTTGATGTAATAAATGCGCGACTTCATCACGACTGGCACCTTCTTGCACGGTGACTAAACGTTCTTTAGGAGTCATAATGCTTGAGACGGGATTATCGTAATGAGTTTCAAAGCGCAAATCGCGGTGGGTAACAATGCCAACTAAGGTATCTTTATCAACGATAGGTACGCCAGAAATATTATGGGCACGGGTTAAATTTAACACTTCTTTAATGCTGGTCTCAGGCGAGACGGTAATTGGGTCATGAATCACGCCACTTTCAAATTTTTTAACCATTCGCACCTGACGTGCTTGCTCTTCAATACTCATATTTTTATGGATAATGCCAATACCGCCTTCTTGTGCTATTGTGATAGCAAGGCGTGCTTCGGTGACAGTATCCATTGCAGCAGAAATAAACGGAATATTAAGAGTGATGTCTCGCGTCAATAGTGTATTAAGTTGGGCTTGTTTGGGCAAGGCAGTTGAATGGGCAGGGAGGAGTAAAACATCATCAAAAGTAAGGGCTTTTTGAACAAGACGCATAACAGTTATTAGTTATCAGTTATCAATTTGGATAAATCAGGAGCGCTATATGTTAAAATGCGAATCTCTTCGGATAATTTATCAATGCGCTATTAGAGTAACACGTTGTGTTGGAATCGGTTAAACAAGTTGCATGTAATATTGGAGCGTCAATGTGAAAATAAAATTTTTAGGTAAAAATATTGGGGTGATTATCCTCACCAACTTCTTGATGGGATGTGCAAGTCAATTAACATATAGCGATGCAATTGCCCAAGAATCCTCAAAAAGCCAAGACAATCGTCACTTTTTGCTTTTAAAGTCAAGGCCATTTGTCTCACAACAACAAGAATACATGTATAAAATTTTAGTGGCTGAAATTGCCAAATACCGTGGTAATTATGCATTAGCTGCTGAGTATTATTTTGATGTGGCTGTTAAAAGCCGTGATTTGCGTTTGGTTGAACATGCGACACGGCTCGCTGAGTATGCACAAAAATATCAAATGGCGATGAAGGCCGCAAGTTTGTGGATAAAGCTTGCCCCAAATAGTCCATATGCACGTCAAATCATGGCAAGGATATTGTTGCGCCAAAACAACACAGATGAGGCTGTGAAAAATTTGGAGGTGATGTTTGACAGTCTCAAGGATGATCCGCACCAATTGAACTTACTCATGACTGCAATATTGGAGCAACAGTCCGATCAGGCTTTTGCCATGGAAGTGACAGAAAAATTGATCGCCAAACGACCAAACGATCCGGTGATTTTATTGATGCACTCACGCTTTTTGATCCATGCCAATCAACTCAATAAGGCTTTAGAGGTGTTGGGTAAGCTTGTCACTCAGGTGCCTGATCATGCTGAGGGAGTCTCTCTGTATGCCCATGTGTTGGATAAACAAAATAAAAAATTGCAGGCTTTAGAATGGTTAAAACAGGCATTGCACAAATTCCCAGATAAGCAGGATTGGCGTTTAATGTATGCACGTCTGCTTGCAGAAACGGAACAATTTAATGAATCTATTAACCAATTTAAAGTGCTATTGTCCCAATCTCCAAAACAGAGCAATGTGTTATATGCTTTGGGGATATTATCTTTGCAAGTAAATAACCCGTCTGCAGCCAAAAAATATTTTATGGCGCTCATCAAAAATGGGAAACGACTTAACACCGCTCGCTATTACTTAGGAGAAATTGCACGAAAGGAAAAAGACTTCAAGGCTGCCCTTTCTTGGTATCGCCAAGTTGAGGGGGGATCAAATTATTTAA
>CAYFOB010000443.1:0-3969 GCA_964344525.1 uncultured Thiomargarita sp. | reverse complement strand
TTAATGGCATTGAAGCAGGCGCTTGGGAACGAGAGTGCGTAACATCAGTTATTAAAAAACGCAGAAAGAAAATATCATTATTTTTGCTTCAAGACGAGCAAAGTCATATCATCAAACACCTTCTGTTGACCAATATACTGCCGCACATCATCAATCACAGCTTGTTGAAGGGCTTTTGCAGATTTTTGCCAATGTTGTTTAATGATCTCACAAAGTCGATCTATTCCATATTCCAATTGTTCAGGATTGACCGCCTCAGTAATACCATCAGTGTGTAAAACCACCACATCACCTTTATTTAACACCACATCCCTTTGAGCCACATACTCACTAATATCGTTCACGAATCCAACCGGAAAACCTAAATTATTTGTGTCTATCACTTCCAAATGACCATTTCGCACAACAATCATCTCCTCATGTTGACCACTGATTCGTAAAACGCCGCCAGATGATTGGGGTTGGTGTTCCAATAAAGAAAGAGTAAGGTTTTTATCAAGTGACATACGCTTATGCACATTTTTGTAAATCATTCCATTGACACTATTGAGGAATTTTGTCGTATCTCTTTCCCCAAGTTCCAATAAAGTTCGCACTGCAGATTGTGTCATCAGTGCCAAAAGTCCGCTCTCTAGTCCATGTCCCGTCGCATCACCAATGCCAAATAGGAGACGCCCATCATATTGCAAGACATCATAGTAGTCACCACCGACTTCCTCAGCGGGTTCCATAAAGCCAGCAATTTCTAAATCTTCAATTTGATTGAGTTCCTCTTCCTTAGGTAACAACATCTGTTGCAATTGACGTGAAATATCTAATTCTGCACTCATGCGGAGATTTTCAGATTTCAATTGCTTATTGAGGGCAGTAATTTCTTGATAAGCATCTTTTAAGCTTTCTTCAGCCTGTTGGCGTGCCTTTTCCACTCGCTCACGTTCTGCAATGGTCTTAGCAGTACGACTCAAAATGAACATGATAATCGCAAGCAGTCCAATGGTCACACTAAAAAGGATTATAGATGAATGTGTTAACAGCTTATTCAGTTTTTCCTTTTTGGCAGTGATGTCATAATAAATTTCAAAAGCGCTAACAAATTTTTTCCCCTGCATGATAGGCACATAGGTTTCTACAACATCAAGCATGATTTCCTCATTTTCCAGTGAAAGTCCCCCTTTTTTAACCACTTTGGTAAAAATTTCTCCCTTGGTGACATTGTCGTGAAAATAAATATTTTCGTTAATTTGCCCAATATTCTTAGGGTCAGTAGAATAAATAACCTTTCCTGAAGGCTCAAACAATTTCAGCTTCATTAAGTGAAAATCTTTGACTACCATATCCACTTCGTACTGAAAGGTTTCTGGTGTACTGCTTTCCAACTGAGCCGCTTTTTCAGTAATGATGCGAGAAAGATGCTTAGCAACACGGATTGCATCGCCTTCTGTGTTACGGATAAGCAAATCTGTGAAAGAAGGATAAGCAACAAAGCTGACATAAGCCGGCAAAGCGAGCATAACGACCAGCGACATAAAAAAGAGGTTTCTCAAAAATTTATATTTGAACATTATATCCGATACATTTTCATTAACAAATGTTACCATTTATTAACAAGCCATGGGAGGTATCTCTCAAAGCCCGCAAAACCTCACGAGCGCATAAGGCAATCATTTTAGCATTGCCATCAAAGCTGGTGAATCAACCAATGAACGTAAAAAGATGCCTCTAGCACCATTCAGATCACGATCCATTTTTATACCACCACCTTCGATTACTCTTGACCCGCCTACTTTCTTAATTTCACCAGTCCAACTGACAGTCTTGCTGGTAAATGCTTCGCAAACGTCGATCACTTTTTTACCAAACTCAAGAGCTTTATTTTTCAAACGCACCTTGAATTGATAATGCGACCAAGTTAGCATCGCTCTAACTGTTTTAGAGCGTAGCTTGCGATTCTTTTTACCAGCCATATGGCTTGTTTCAAACGTAGGTAACAAAATTATGTCAAAGCTATCCACCAAAAAACGTGCCGTTTTAAAGTGAATTTCCTTGATAAGATTCTTAATTTTCTGTCTTATCCGGGCTTGGGCTTTCTTCAGGCGTCGTTTTGCTCGACTTTTCGCCTTTGTTGTGCGAGAAATTAAATCGTCAAGATAGAAACAGAGACGCTGAATACGCCCAAAGTCATCATAACCAATTTGCCCGGCAAGAAACTCAGAATAAAACGTCTGGAATGTCCGAACCCCAGGGTCAAGAGCAACCACACGCCCGCAGGTGTAGGCTACGTGGGTTTCGATTTTTTGGGGTGTTGACAAAAACCACTCATTGTATTGGTAAATCAGACGACCATCTAATGGCTCTTTTGGTAAAGCTTCGCTGTAGTGTAGGTCTTTACCAGAAACACGCGGATAAATCCCGGCTTCTTTTATTGCACTCTTTGGAATGTAACAAGATTGCGTCGGATTTTTTCTACTCCTAAACCTCGGATGTCCTTTTGCCTTCCAATAAGCTTGGTGTGCCTCTTTGACTGCAATCGCCTTAATTTGAAAAGGTGTGTCATCACACCATTTGGGTAATTGTTTTAATAAGTCCTTTTTGATCTCCATCCAAGATGGTGAAAAATTCACACAAGAGCGAATGTAAGCAATCGTCTGATTGAACACATAGCGACTACAATCATTCCATTTTTTGAAGATCTGCTTTTGTTCTGAGGTTGGCTCAAGCTTAATGGTTTTGGCTCTTGTCATCGGATTAACTTCAGCCAATTTAAAAGCCTGGTGTGCCTCCTTGACTGCTTTCGCCTTGATTTTAAAAGGAATGTCATCACACCATTTAGGCAACCAATTTTTCAACAAATCATTTTTTATCTCTGTCACAGTTGGGAAAAAGTTCACACAAGACCTAATATATTCAATGGTCCCATTGAACACATACCACCTACAATCATTCCGTTTTTGCCTCTTGTTCAGACAAGGCTTGACGGACTTGGGTTTTGTAGACATGGAGGATGCGTCGCCTCTCGTTTGTGAGTTCTTGCTCCGGGGAGCAATTAGTCTGCTTGAGAACCACGATCCTTCCACAGCTTTGCTGGACAATCCATTCGATGAGTTCAAATCCAAACCGAGCGAGCCGGTCTCTGTGGGCAACCACAATTTGGAGCTGGTTGGATGGGTAGCCATTTCCTAAGATTACCCATTAGGACAACAACTACCTTCCACCGAACGCAACGTGCGGCTTTCACCGCATTACGCTCTCCAGTTTACCCTATCCATTCTAATTTTCCATACCCATACCTTCAGCTAAGGTGTTGACTTTCAGTCCATCGTATCTACCAGCATGTATCTCATGGTGACACCATGAACATACTGGTATTTGTTTGCGATTTATTATTGCCATTAGCCGAGTGAAACCTTTCACCTTTTCACCCATTTTTCTGAGTGAAGTGGGTAGCCATGTCCACGAGGGAGCACAACTACCTCTTCCCGAACGCAACGTGCAGCTTTCACCGCATTGCGCTCGGAGAGAGCAACTTTTTAAGCTTGATGGTCCGAGGGATTTGCCAGTCATCCGACTGAGCCCTTTTTCCATCAACCCGTTACTCCTGCAATCCTTCCCCTTCTCCCACTATTAATAGGACGTATCTAATGTCAATGACAGTTAGCCGAGTACTACGATTGCTCCGTTATCTTAGGAATTGCTCCCCGTAGATAATCCCCTAGTTAATATAACTCTGAAGCACTGTACTTAGGTTCCCTTTCCATCCGTTCCACGTTACCTACGTGTGGCGATTGTCAGATACTTAACCTTTGCAACACATCTTCAAAAATTATGACAATCATACGCTCTCAGGTGTACTTGCGTATCACTACGTTATTGTGACCTTAGATTAGGGTTTAAGCAATTCGGCTTTAACCATATACAGTTTAGCTGAGTAACATCTTGGGGCAACACCGCCCCTCACTACCCTTTTCACAA
>CAYFOB010000442.1:488-3975 GCA_964344525.1 uncultured Thiomargarita sp. | reverse complement strand
TGCCCCGAAGCTCCGCTTCGAGTTTTCTTCCAATTTCCGCCCTCCGGCACTAGTGGTTTATCCTTTTTTAAAAGTAATCCTTGTCGTTATTCATAATCGTTTGACAAATATTCCCTTTTGTGTAAATATTAGCGATTGGGCAAAACGTCTCATACTTTAACGCAATATTTTTGGAATGCTTACAAAACAATCAAAAACTCAATGATTAATTTTCAACGTATTTTTAAGAACTCACTATTCATAACGACAGGTTTACTTGCTGATGGGTTCATTTTGTTTTTGGTTTTTGTGCTTAATGCACGTTATCTGGGGGTTGAAGAATTTGGCAGTTTTGTATTTATTGTAACAATCATTAATGTTTTCCAAATTTTTGCCAATGGGGGCATGGTCAATATTACCATTCGGGAAATCGCTCGCACAAAGGAACAAACTCAAAATATTTTAAGCGCGACTTTGACTCTAGCAATGCTAATTTTGTCAGGCCTATTTATCATCATTTATTTAGGAATGGTTTTTTTTCAACCCTATCCTCATCTTCAAACGACAATTTATATGCTTGGGATAGCAGCACTTGTCACTGTGCATGCGACTATTCATGCGGCCGTTTTGCGGGCGTATGAGAATATGGGGCGAGTTGCTGTCACAGCTTTGACACATAAATTGAGTTTGTTGGCGTTTGTGTTTATTGCTATTCGTTTTGATTTGGGTATGGAAGGAATTGCTTTTGCCTACTTGCTTGCCAGTTTATTGAATTGGTTGATATTTTTTGCCCTGGTGAGGATTTTCTATACTCGCACAAGTTGGCGGATTGATCTTGGCTATTGGAAGTTTCTTATAAAGGAAGCCCTACCCTTGGGAATTGGTTTGGTGTTGCGGCGAATTACCATACATACTGATACATTTTTGTTAGCCTTCCTTTCCACTGTCACTGCCGTCGGTTTATTCAATTCCGCTTACCGAGTCACTCAAATGTTGGAAGTCGCCATCTTAGCTTTGTGTGGGGTACTTTTTCCCGTGTTTTCTCGCCTCGCAAAACAATCACCGCAGGAATTTCAGCACTTATTCAGTAATAGCTTACGGCTCTTTATCATTTTGAGTACACCATTGGCAATCTGGTTGCTGCTGGTTAGCCAAGAACTTATCATTATTGTTTACGGGCAGGCTTATAGGGAAGCGGGTCAAGTATTGGCTGTGTTAGGCGTGACATTGTTTTTTTTGATGCCTGGTGCTTTATTTTTTTCGGTTTTTTCTGCTTTGAATCGCCAACGCTTATTTTTATTGTTAACAATGGTAGGTTTTGTGGTCAATGTTAGCCTAGATATTTTATTGATTCCTTTTTTTGATTATTTGGGGGCAGCCATCGCAACCTTTATGACCGAAGCGACAATGTTTATAGGTGGCGCATTTTTATTGTATCGCTTAAATATTAAAGCAGATTATCTATCAATTTATATACAAACTGTCCTGATTATAATTATTCCTTCTATTTTGCTACAATTGAGTGTACACGCAAATAATTATTTACTTTTAAGCTTGGCTACTTTGCTTTACCTTGTTATTTATTTTTGGTTAGTTATCCGTTTTAAACTGATCCAGAAAAGCGAGTGGCATTTCCTTCGTAATTTGTTAAACCAGAGAAAAAACTCTTCATCATGCCCATCCTAAGTTTTTTGTTGTTTTTATTGGCTTTTTTTGGGGTTCAAGGTGATTGGCTAACTTTTCCACTAACCGCACCGCTTCGTGGCAGTCAAATGATTTGGATTTTTGACAATGGACAAATTTTGCCTATTGGTCCTATTTTTCTGATACTGCTTGGGGGGGGGGTAATATTGCTTTTGCTAAGACAATTTGTGAGTTCTACAGTATTATTATGCGCGGCATTGACGATCTTGTTGTTGCAACCGTGGTACGGTGGATTCATACAACTGAATTGGTTGGCAGAGTATATTGCTCAAAGTCAGGAAAAAGAAGAGTTATATTATTTTACCCAAAGCTATTTTATTCCCAATTTAAATCCTGAGCCAACTTTTAGACCTATTAAACAGTTTGAATTTTTCATTGATCAAGCCAACATTGCTTTTGCCATGTTAGGTAGTGGGTGGTACTTGGTGTTTTTGGGGAATTTGGGATTGCTAGGTATCCTTTTTTATTGTTGGCGTTTTCCTTTAAAATTGTTGGTGGCGCTTTTGTTGATCATCAGCTTATGGACCATGCCGGTACAGCGCACAGCATCACGACTGTTGCAAGCTGACAGTGCCCAACAGAGGGGCAATCAATTATTGGTTAATGGGCAAGCACAATTCGCTCTGCAGCAGTATGCTAAGGCACTCGCTCACAATCAGGCTTTATCGTTTTCTGCCCCATTTCTTATCAAAGCATCAGAAGCTTACGCTGTAATGAGCGAGGGTCATCATCCCTTAGGCAAAGTAGCAGAAGCTTGGAGACTTATTCAACAAAAAGCACTTTTCAAACTCCATGTGAAAAAATACACGTTTTATCATGAAGCGCAATCGCTTTTGAATGAGTTAACTATCTGGCATCAGCCTTCTACCAATCTGGAGCAATCGCTATATGAATTAGGCCAACACCTCTCTGTTCGGTTATGGAGATACGAGGGACTGACGGCCTTTGCTCAAAATAATCTGAATCATGCTTTGCAGGCTTTTCAACAAGCCGCCTCCAAGGATGATAATCCTGCTACGCAATTTTACTTGGCAAGCACCTATATGAAACTCGGCAAGGCACAATTCGCGTTAAGTATCTTGCCATTTCTTGCAGGACAAATCGCCCACCCTGATGTCGCTGCGGATATTTATTGCACCATCGGTGATGCGTACACCCAAGAAAAAAATTTCGAGGCTGCCCGCAAGGCCTATACAACTTGCCAAAAATTGGATAACATTAAAAATTACCGGGCTCTTAAAGCTCTGAGTGGAAGTTGAGGAATTTGATAGTGAGTAAAGCTGGAATTTTTGTAACCTTTATGATGCTCGTATTGTTTGCGGCCTTCTTTACCATGGTATTGGAGCGTGGTCGTTCACTCCTGCAAGGGCGCACTGTTCCTATTGTTTGGCAGCATGCTCAATGGCTTGAATTTCCTGGTCGCTCTGAGTTTTTATATGCGCGAAAACGTTTTAACGTGGTGTCTCCTATCCAATGGGCTCAGCTCGTGGTTGCTGCAGTGGATGATTTTGAGGTTTATATCAATGGAAAGTCGGTGGGCAAAAAAGTTTTTGTAGGAGAACGTCTCAGCGCGGTTTATGACGTAACAGCGCTGTTAGAATCGGGAAATAATATCATCGCTATACGTTCTGGCAACCAGCGTAGAGATGTTTATGGACAAATTATCGCTGAATTAGAATGGGAGGCTCTGGGGGAAAAGTACATACTGGCCACTTCCAGTGACTGGCGAGTTGAACACCGCGAACAACACCAAGAATTGGTGACTTGGAACCAAGCGGCTTTCGACGATAGCGCGTGGCCTTTG
>CAYFOB010000442.1:0-352 GCA_964344525.1 uncultured Thiomargarita sp. | reverse complement strand
GACTTCTCAAATTGACGGGGCTTGGTTGGGAGTGAGTGTAAACGGCAATTATCAATTAAACATTAACGACCACGTTTTTGCCAAGGAAATAGGAAAAGTTGGTAAAATGAAACTTTTTTTTATTGCACCTTATTTGGTATTTGGTGAAAATCACATCACCGTGCAGGTAGAAGCCAAAAAAAATATTTTACCCCAAGTTGCAATGACTGGACTCCTTTCTACACCCAAAGGCTGGGTGGATTTTTCTGCAGATCCGCGTTGGCAATGTAGAGCAAAGGTTTGTGATATTATACCTATCAAGCCAATCCTGACGCAAGCACCACAAATGGTTGCTACCCCTTTAACCCCACCC
>CAYFOB010000441.1:0-3997 GCA_964344525.1 uncultured Thiomargarita sp. | reverse complement strand
CGTTATTAGTAAATAGCAACTTTTGTTAATATTTGTTAATAAAAAATGTATCGGTGCTAGCGTTGTTGACTGATTTGATTGAGCAAACCACGTATAGAAAAAAGCTATTTGAATGCACAAAACCCTTTAATTTTAGTCAAAATAAACAACATGTGTTGAAAAAAATTGTTCAGTTGTTAGACAGTTGATTGATCAAAAATAAATTGTGAACACAAATATTATCGCCATAGTACAAGCTAGAATGGGTGCGACACGCTTACCCAACAAGATGATGCTCCATCTTCATGGTTATCCTGTGATTCATTGGATTTATCAACGGTTGCAGCAATCCTTGTTGCTTGACAATATTGTTTTTGCAATACCTGATACGGTGGCAGATAATATATTGGAGGGTTATCTACAATCACAGCAAGCTAAAGTTTATAGAGGCAGCGAGCTGGATGTATTAGATCGTTTTTATCAAGCAGCAATCAAATACAAGGCAACTCATATTGTACGTGTTTGTGCTGATAATCCCCTTATTTGTGCCAGTGAAGTGGATCATTTGATTCAGTTTTATCAATCCAATATTTGTGATTACGCTTATAATCATATTCCCAAAAATAATCGCTATCCTGATGGACTAGGGGCTGAAATCTGTTCTTTTGAACTATTGCAAAGGCTCCATCAACAAACAAGCAAGGTTGCACATCGCGAACATTTATTTAATTTTTTATTGGATGATGAACATGAGTACACGATTAAAACTTTTGATCCACCAGATGCACAATTAGCTCATCCAGAATTGAAACTTGATTTAGATACTTGCGAAGATTACCAAAAACTGTTGCGATTACCCCTTAATATCACCATGAGTGCTGCTGATATTGTCCAAAGAGCTAAAAAATACTTATGAAATTAAAAGATTTATTAATAAATAGTTGCGTTCAACCCCGTATTGTTACACGCCCTTATATTATTGCTGAAGCCGGTGTTAACCACGAGGGCAATATGGACATTGCCAAGCGTTTAATTGATGAAGCCCAAGAGGGTGACGCTAATGCCATCAAATTTCAAACTTATAAGGCAGAAACCATTGCCTCAAAGCATTCACCTGCTTATTGGGATACTCGCTTGGAACCCACAGAAAGCCAATATATGCTCTTTAAAAAATATGATAAATTTTGGAAAAATGAATTTGAGCTATTAAAAAATTATTGTGATCAGGTTGGCATTGAATTTCTGAGCACACCGTTTGATTTGGAATCCGCTCATTTCCTCAATGATTTGATGGATGTTTTCAAAATTTCTTCATCAGACATCACCAATAAGCCCTTTATTGAGAAGTTATGTGACTATGACAAACCCATCATTCTTTCTACTGGGGCTTCTTATTTATATGAAATTCAGGAAGCCGTTGACTGGATTGAAACTAAAGGTAACCCATTAGCATTATTACATTGTGTTCTCAACTATCCGACTGATGATGAAAATGCTAATTTAGGTATGATTCAGGATTTGCAAATAAAATTTCCAAATCATATTATTGGATATTCTGATCATACGTTGCCAAAAGATATGAAAACTTTGGAAGTGGCTACCATCCTGGGTGCTAATATTCTGGAAAAACACTTTACCCATGATAAAACACTACCAGGCAATGATCATTACCATGCAATGGATAAAGAAGACCTCAAGATTTTTAACCAAAATCTTGAGAGATTGTTTATGCTGTTAGGAGCTAAGAAAAAAATTTCTCTTTCCTCAGAACAACCCGCACGGGAAAATGCCCGTCGCAGCCTGGTGGCTAAACGCCATATTTTACAAGGTACAACCATTAGCATGGATGATTTAACATGGAAACGACCAGCGAATGGTATTAGTCCAAGGGAAATTGAAAACGTATTAGGTAAAACGGCAAAAATGGCAATTAATGAAGATGATATTCTCCAAAGAAAACAGCTAACTAACTGATATTAAAAAAATGTTTTTAATTACAACCGCAGACGAAAGAACTTGGAAAAAAGATGAGAAAATCCTTTTTCTAGGTGAATGGTGCAAGCTCTATTCTAGAAAACAAATTTGGTCGCAACTGGATTACGAAGTTTTACCCTATCACTGGGACGACAGAACCAAGCTACACCAAGATTTTAATTATTTGGCAGAGGTATATGAACGTTATTTAAACACGCTGGCACAAGCATTAAACAAGTTACATGCTTGCAATCATACAATTAGGTATTGGCGAATTATTATTGGTCCTTGGCTGCGTTATTTTATAGAAATCCTGTATGATAGATATTTTTCCATAAGCACTGTTGTTCAAAACAATAAAATAAACACAACATGGATTATGGAATCTGAGCCCCGTGTATGGGTTCCTAATGATTTTGCCTGTTTTATGCAATATTTTATTGCTGATCAATGGAATCATTTCATTTATGGAGAAATTATTAAAGAAATTGGACAAATTCCTTACAATGTCATTAAAGAAAAAAATTCGCCTGACAAAATACAAAAAACAGCAAAACAGTCTCAGATAAAAAAAATTATCGGATGGTATTCCCGTATTGTGCCTGACAAGTTTAATGGTATAGTTTTTGTGGCCAGTTATTTTAATTGGCGTGATTTGACCAAGCTTCAATTGGCGTTAAAACAGTTACCTTATCCTTATCCTCCTATAATCACAGCACCCAATTTGCCTATTGATTCTGATAAGCGTGATATTTTAAAACTGTCTCAAGCAACAAATGCGTATGAAAAGCTACTGGAAAAGCTTATTCCTGTACAAATACCTAGCGCTTATGTTGAAGGCTATGATACTTTTATGAAAAGCGCATTAGCTACTTTTCCAAGAAAAGTAAAAGCCATTTATACTGCCAATGCCTATGCTGCTAATGATGGCTTTAAGCTTTGGGCAGCTGAGCAAATTGAAAAAGGTAGCAAATTATTGATTTCGCAACATGGTGGTAATTACGGCACTTCGCTCTGGGGACAGACAGAAGATCACCAGATAGCTATTGGTGATCGTTTTTATACTTGGGGTTGGAAAAATAGGCCAGAAAACAACATAAAAAGAATGCCAGCATGCAAATTGATTTATGCCAAGGCAACACTTCGTTCTAATCCAAAGGGGAACATTCTCTGGGTACAAGCGTCTTTACCAAGACAAAGTTACCATATGTACAGTGTGCCAGTATCTTCTCAATTTCTAGATTATATTGACCAGCAAATTAGTTTTGCGAAACATCTCAATAACAATGTTGCTGATTTATTAACCTTGCGTTTATACATTGGATATGATTTTAGTTGGGATATGAAATCACGTTTTGAAGACGCTGGACTTGGAAAATACATTAGTAATAGTAACAACTCTTTTCTTTCAGCATTGAACGCTAGCAGATTGTGTATTTCAACTTACAATGCTACCACCTATTTAGAGACTTTTGCTGCGAATTATCCCTCACTTATTTTTTGGAACCCCAAACATTGGGAATTAAGACCAGCAGCGCAACCTTATTTTGATGAGCTACGACTGGTGGGGATTTTGCACGATACGCCAGAATCTGCGGCTGCCAAAGTCAATGAAATCTATGCTAATCCGCTGGATTGGTGGCATCAAGCCGAAATCCAAGCGGCAAAAGATATGTTTTGCAACGAATTTGCTTATGTCAATCAGAATTGGTTGCAAACATGGAAGAATGAATTGAAATCTGTAGTTGATGTTTCTTAAGAAAAAGTTGTAGTTGATGTTTCTTAAGAAAAAGTTTAAAGATCAGTAGCTTCTAGAATGCAAGAAGATTTCCTAAGAGCCTGTTCAAAATCTTTTAAGATGTTTTGTAGGGTGCGTCCTACGCACCTTTTTTAGCCCAAAAGGTGCGTAGGACGCACCCTACAACTCACATTGCACGGCTATTTCAAAAGATTTTGAACAGGCTTTTAAAAAACGCTACCTTTTTAAACTAACCTATAGCTTTTCAGAAAAATATTTTGCTTTTATTTTAAGAAGTTAAGTGAC
>CAYFOB010000440.1:0-4001 GCA_964344525.1 uncultured Thiomargarita sp. | reverse complement strand
GATTGATCTGATTATTATGAGGGTGCTAATGCGGATTTTTTCCTCAAATCAATCATAAAAATCATAAGAATCACAGTTCAAAATTATTTACCGTGCCTTACCCACATCCAACAATTGCTCATCAATCGATTGATAAGGGATTTGAACCGTAAACCGGCTGCCTTTGTCCACCTCGCTTGTAACAGAGATAGTACCGCCATGCAGTTTAACCAAGCGATAAACCAAATATAATCCCAAGCCTGTTCCTCCATATTTTCTATTGAGACCACTATCAAGTTGCACAAAGGGTTGGAAAAGTCGTTTTATATCTTCTTGGGCAATCCCTATACCCGTGTCCCAAATACTAAACTCAGTCACTTCCTGCGCCGCACGGATGCAAAAGTCTAAACCAACAGAGCCACCTTCTGGTGTAAATTTGATCGCATTGTTCAACAAATTGACCATAATTTGTTTCAAACGACGTCTATCAGCCATAATCATCGATACATCGCTGTCGATCTTAGAGGAGACTGCAATGTTTTTTTGCTTTGCCACATTGCTTGTAAAGCGTAGAACACTTTCCACAAGCTTTTCAACGTAAAGAGGCATGATTTCCACATGGATCTTATCCACCTCAATTTTAGAAATCTCAAGGATATCGTTAATGAGGGAGAGCAAATGTTGACCACTTTCATGAATCATGTGGACAGGTTGGGTTTGCTTTTCATTCAAAGGACCATAAATACCTTGTTGGAGTAGCTCAGATAACCCCAAAACGGCATTAAGAGGTGTGCGTAATTCGTGGCTCATGATAGCCAAAAATTCGCTTTTCGTTTTATTAGCAGCTTGTAATTGTTGTTCGATTGCTTTTTGTTCGCTGATATCTGTGATTGCAGAACAACATTGTGTTATCATGCCTTGTTTATCAACAATGACGACGCTTTCCATTTTGGCGTAAAAAAAGCCATTTTTTTTGTGTTTGACTTTTAATACACAACTTTGATGTTTTTGTTGTTGAGCGACTCTTTTAAGATGGGCAAGAAATAAACTACATGAATCACTTTCTAAATAAGCAGTGAAAGGTTTATGAAGGAGTAAGTGCCTGTCCACCCCTAATTGATTGGCTCCTGTCAAATTGACTTCTAAAATATGACCTTCAGTATCAAAGGTGAAATAACCTATTGGCGCAAAATCATAGAGCGCTGTGTATTTCTCCTGATAATGCTGCAATTCTTGTTGCGTGTTTTTTAATTCATCGTTTTGTTGTTTTAATTCAATTTGATGTACGCACAATTCTTGAATCATCTCTTTATCATCTTTCACTTGATCTTCCTGTGTGCACAGGCTTAATTCTTCATGTTTACGGATATCCATTTTCAATTATCAGTGCCTGTTTTAAAAGCCCCAACACATCTCTAGCCTTGGAATGCTCAACTCCAAGAACCAGGGCGTGTGGGGATATTTATGAATTTACTCTGTCGTTTGTTGCTTTTCCACAGCTTGTTCAAGCATCGGCTTTAATTCACCTTTTTGATACAATTCTAAAATGATGTCACACCCCCCCACTAATTCACCGCTGACATAGAGTTGCGGAAAGGTGGGCCAGTTGGCATAATGAGGTAAACTTTGGCGAATTTCAGGATCAGCAAAAATATTCACATAGGAAAATTTTACCCCACATGCTTGTAAAGCTTGAGCCGCACGACTAGAAAAACCACATTGTGGGAATTGTGGCGTGCCTTTCATGTAAATCACAACGGGGTTGTTTTCAACTTGCTCTTTGATTCTTTCTAAAGCATCCATAATTAATATCCAAAAGGTAAATGAGGTGGCAAAAATCAATGATGTTAAATCATTGGTTTCAGATATTATTTCTCAATAGCCCAATTTGGGGACTTAATGCCACCTCAGTATATCTTATTGAATTTTGCATTGCTCAACCAAATCATAATAGGCTACACTAATAAAAATCAAAAAAATTTGGATAATTTAAACACACTGATACAGGCATTAAAAATAATGATAATAAATGCCCTGTTGGGTAGTTCAAGTGATGCCAATTTTGAGTTGTGATAAATAATCTCCTATAGAATACAGGTTAATACCCGATGACTAACCAAGATGATCCCAAAGAACCCATGCATCAACAAATCATTGCCGCATCTTCTGATAAAATCAAAGCGATCTTTGATGATGATGACGTTGTGAGACTTGAATATCCTGCGGACGAGTTTCCCCTACCTCACACACAAATCATTATCATTTTTAGCGAGGAGTCAGGCAAGGAGCCGCAATATATTGAACTTCAAGATTGGCTTGATTTGGTAGAAGATTATAAAGAAAGTCAACAGGAGAAAATGTCAGAGCAAAATCTCCCACAATCGCTTGAACATGGGGACGAGTTTGTTTGTGTTGTGTCTTTTCGGGTTAATGGCGACGATGATAATGTGGGCAGAGCAGTTGTAGAACCGGCAGACAGAGAAAATTGTGTTAATACCATCCTTGAAAAATATCCTTATGAGCAATTAGATTTTTCAATTGAGTTTATGTGTAAAAAATGTTTTAAAGAAATGTTGAACGAACAAGAGGAGGAAGCTGAAATTAATTATTATGGCTCTCGGATGATTCATTAGAAATAAAACCTTAATAACTACAAGGATTACTTTTAAAAAAGGATAAGTCAAAACACCAACCCCCATTTTAATCTTATGTTTTGACGGTGCCCGTATTAAAAGTAATCCCTGTAGTTATTAAGGTTTTATTTTCCAAGTCCTCTATGCAAATTCTTAATTAACTCAAGCGCTTTTTTTCCGTTCTGCTGGTAATAAGCCACCTCTGCTGAATTGAGGGTAGTTAGTTCGCTGGGTTGCAATTGCTGCATTTTCGCTTTATCAATTAAAGCTTTAGCGCGCTCAAGTTGCGCTAGGTTGAGCGCTGATTTGCCTTGGTGATAGGCTTGCTCAGCTAAAGCAATTGTTTTTTCAACATTACCTTGATGCGCTGCCAATTGCGCTTTTTTCAATAGCGCTTGTCCATCTCCTATTGAATAACCCATCATAGCGACAGTTTGCCAAACTTTTTTAGCACGCACAATAGCAATTGCCATATGATAGGCGCTAATTGCTTGTTCTTTGGCAAAATTTGCAATCTGACGCGCTTGTTTAAATTGCCCAGCCTCTAAATTTTGCGAGGCTAGCATTAAGTTTTGTTTTGCTTTCCGCCAGGCGGCGGGTACATAAGACTTAGCCTTAACATGGTGGGCAGCTTGGATGGCTTGACGGGCATCGCTCATTTCTTGTGCTGGTATACCGACACATCCTATGATTGCCGCGGTAATGCTAAGCATGACCATATGTACACACTTCATTTGTTGACCTCGAAAGCCATAAAAAATGCGTTAAACCTCAAATCTAATAATAGTGCAATAGAATTGTACTTTGTCAAGTCCCAACACACCCCTCTCAAGAGGCTGTGTTGGATTTTTATCAACAAACTCACTCAAACTAAAATGGATGTCATATTAGCTCAACCGCGTGGTTTCTGTGCGGGGGTAGTGCGTGCTATAGAAATTGTCGAGCGTGCACTAGATATTTATCCCCCCCCCATTTATGTTTTACATGAAATTGTTCACAATCGTTATGTCGTTAATGATTTAAAAAAACGTGGCGCTGTCTTTGTAGAAAAACTAGAAGAGGTACCTGATGGGGCTATTTGTATATTCAGTGCTCATGGTGTTGCAACTGCAGTGGTTAGTAATGCCGAGCGGCGCGAATTACAAGTCATTGATGCGACTTGTCCCCTTGTCACAAAAGTACACTCACAAGCGCAACGCTATGCTGAACAAGGTTTTGAAGTTATTATTATAGGGCATGCGGGACACCCTGAGGTGGAAGGCACTCGTGGCAGTGTGGATGGTATTGTGCATGTACTATGCACTCTTGACGAGGTGGAGACGTTACAAGTTAAAAACCCTGAAAGCGTTGCATATGTCACACAAACGACTTTGAGTGTTGATGACACTC
>CAYFOB010000439.1:0-4059 GCA_964344525.1 uncultured Thiomargarita sp. | reverse complement strand
ATCCCCAAACCGTGCTAAATCTGATTCTAAAATATAAGGAGAAAAATCGGCAATCATTTTCTGTAAATGAGTGCATAAATTCATGCCTTCTTTAGCTGACAAATCATCAACGCGAAGACAATGCCCCGCTGATACTCTACCAAAAATGTTTTGCAATTTTTCTGCTAAACGTTCAATCTTGCGAGACATGATGATTTCCTTTTAACATTGTGGGTGACGATATTGTGGCGTAATATATTGCGCCTCAAAATCATCAGAAAGGTTTTCAAATAACCCCATTTGACGCAGACGTTTTTGTAAAGCAACCAAATTCTCTCGGGCTGCGCGGTTTGCCTCTATAGAAGCCATACCATCAGGTACTTTATGAATAACAACACCGTACCGATTTTCCATAAAATCTAGAAATTCAACTAAACGTATAGGTTTTGGCTCTTGATCATCATTTTCATCAGGGCGCACGGAAGCGAGATGAACTAAAGTCCACAACAAATCCTCGCTTATTGAATAAGCCCATGTACGGCGTTGTTTTGAACCCTTAATAAAACCATAGTCTTTGTCCACCACCCCACCAACGTCACGGAACCAAGCGAAAATTTTTATGCCAGTTTTTGTGCGTTGAGCTTCATCTAAAATATTCACTAATCGTGTAATGCTGTTATTTTTGTTAAAGTTATCATTACGTTCAAAAAATTTGTTTAACTCATTAAAGTCATCTTTTTGATTGTTGAGTTTTTTGATTTGTTTTATAAGAAGTTTAGCACTGCCCTGGATTTCAGGATTATCTGCCAATTCCAAAAGTTTTAATAAATACTGTTGTGATGACAATCCTTTTATGTCTTTTTTAAAATCAGGTTCATCACTTATAAATATATCAAGGATGCGAAGTTGTAGTAACGAAGTAAAAAACTGGGAGAGTTCCTGTAAATCACGTGATACACATTGCCGAGCAATTTCCAGACTTAATCCTTTCGCTTGATGGGTCAAATCGGCATACAGCTGTGGTTTAGTTGGCATGGTATCAACTGAATATTGTGGTGGTATTTCCCTTTTTTTAACAAGATGATTGGTACCATGAACCAATTTCAACGTATAAATGCACAACTCAAAGTTGATAAACGTTTGCAGATTATAGATTAGCTCACGCGCTGGCATTCTATTCTTGAATACAGTAATCAGTTTTATGATTCCCTGCATAAAACGTTTTGCCTGTCCTTCACAGATTGGTTTTTCAGCGCTTGTTGCCTTTTTTCTGCCGATTTTTGCAGATTCAAAAGAGTCCATGAATAGTATGGAAAGCAACATTTCTGTATCTAGTTCTGTTTTACCATCATATTTTCCATCAATTTCTTTTCCAGCTATCTCTGGTAAACCTATTACTCCATCAGCAAAAGCTGTTCTCAAAGCATTGCGAATAGTTTTATAAGTCTGAAGTTCACCATGCTCCTTGAGTGCATCGTTCATCAAGCTATAAAGGAAATAATGCACCTTTCTAAGGCGTCCTAATTTTGAAGAAAAATCTGCTTTAAAGGTTAAATAGCTCAAGGGTTGTAGATTAAGAATCTGTTCACCTTGCTCTTGCTTTAAACGTCCCTTTTTACCAATCACCATCAAGCTAGTTTTTACCCACTTTTCCAAAATCCTTTTGCCATCTTCGTTTGTAAATCCTTCAAGACGAAAATGATTTTGTAATGCTAAGATATATTCATCAATTTTTTCAGCACTTGGCATTTTTAAACGTTGTCTTCCTCTTGACTCAACCAAAAAGAAAAACGCTGGTAGTAACATTTCTACAGAGAAATTGTTAAATTCAATGGAAAACAGTTTGTCAAACTTCATGCCCTTATAAACTTCTGGCAATTCAATTTTCATAATATCACCTACACACGACGGATAATTTTCCCATTTTGTTGAGTAATGTGGTGTACTTGCCCATTACTTTCAATTAAAAGTAAATCTTTTGCTTGGTAACGGTGCAAACGACTTTTGAATTCATGGAGTTCATCTAAAATCGCCTTTTGTTCATTAGAAGAGGGCAATTGTCCAGCTGCCATACGCAGCAAAATTTCAAAAACATCTAGCGTCAAAACACATTGAATCCCAGTTTGGCTGTGTTTAAAGATAATTTTGTCAGGAAGACTTTCAATAAATTGTGGTTTACTCGAAGGTATCAAGACTTCAAATTTATCAGCAGGCAATTTTTTGCAAATAGTCAAGCCTTCTTTGACGCTTTGCTTGACACGAATCAATAAATGATTTTTTCTCTCACCAATTCCGGTATCTCGAATGCCCTCCGTTTGTGAAATACCACGACAAATTGTTTTACATAATTCATCATGATTGCCTTGTAAGTATTTAACAAAATCCTTAAAATAACGATAAGGTAGCAAATCAAACGCCGTGTTTATACCTTGCAAATGAGTTGCAAATTTATCCTCTACTCCCTCAAAAAAAAGTTCACGTCTGATTGATACCATCCATTCTTCAGCAGTCATATAGCTGACATTATTGCAGCTTGGCAACAGTTCATTTCTGATTGTATCAGTTTTCTGTTGATGAAATAATATATTAAGTTGTCGATCTAATTGAGGCAAACCAATCCGTGAGGGATCAAGCTCAGTAAATTCTTGTAGTGTATCATCCTTTGCAGAAAAAATGGAATTGAAATAACGTTTTTTATGTAAAGCTGTCGGACTCTCATGAACACTTTGGCAATTCAAATTGCCAGTGATGATAAATGATAAGGCGGAACGTACATCACGCATGGTATTGTGTCGTTGCCGCCGAAGGTGACTAATCGCAAAAAATGTTTTGAGGCGAGTGCGTGATTGTTTTGCTCTTTCTCCAAATCCTAATGAACGCGCATTGGCAAAAATGGGGCAAGCAGATTGCGATGAACAAGTATCACAAACATCCCAATGTTGTTTTTGAGTAAAAAGTAATAGCAATTTGTCAAAGAGTGATGATTCCGTATTTTGTTCCAGCGCCAAATCTATTAAAGTCCGTTCTTTGAGATTAACCACGACAATACTGTCATCTTGATGACTTTGGGATAATTGAAATGCTTTAGCAATCACCGTTTCTGATAGCCATTTAAAATCTTGTTTAATATCAGGCAAATGGAAAAATGAGTGCAATTTGCCATCATTAATGGCAACTAAGATAACGTGCTGAATTTTTGGCTCAGAATTTCCTTTAAATGGCGCGAATAAAATCCTTAATCGCTCATCAGCTGATTTTCCTTGATAGGATTCAGAAGCGTCGTAGCAAGCAGTGTATGTTATATTATTATAAATTAATTCCCAACCAGTGGGCTCTTTTTGAGTTTCCACCGCTTTCAATTCTTGGAGTTTGTCATACACTTTTTCCAAAAAGGCGGTTTTACCATCACCTGGATTTCCAGTCAAAAAAACGATTTGATAGTTACCCGCCATCACTGCTTGAAGAAGTTCAGTATCCAAGCGTGTTTCAATATAAGTTTGACGCGCAAAGTCAGAATCCAAGCCTCTATTTTCCTTATTTCCAATTAGGCTATGTTGATAAAGACTTAAAAGCTTATTTACCCATTCGTTATGTTGGACGATACTTGTTGACATTTTATCTCCTGTTATTATCCACATTAGGAGTCATCAAATTATTATTTGTGTTGCCTCCTGTATTTAAAAAAAAGTACCAGCCTCCTTTTGGATTTGTCCAAAAGTTTGCTCATAATCAGGCTTTCTTACGCCTGTTCCATGCACAAAATTATTGGTTTGTTATTCATAGATAGAAATACCTCAAAATAAGGTTTCATATATTAAAGCAATAATTGTGCCAATATATATAATTATCTTATTTTTCAATAAGATAGTTAAAAATAGCCTCTTTTTTTCGGGAACCATTTTTTTTGTATATGAGTGATTTTTTATTTTATATGTTGTTCATGATATGAGATAGTGTGCTTATATTAAATTAACAAAAAAAATGAAAGGAGCAAGAATAGTACTATATCAGTTATCAATGTTACGCATCCTCCTTCACTCGAAGCAGAGCTTCGGGGAATGCATTCCCAAACAGAGTTTG
>CAYFOB010000438.1:0-4080 GCA_964344525.1 uncultured Thiomargarita sp. | reverse complement strand
GATAATTTGCGCCCGTTTTTGGGGATGCCTTTGTCTTCTATACCTGATCCGTTTGAGCAGGCGGACAATTTTGCCGATTATATGAATGGACAACTTAAACGGTTTTTGGATTCTTATGGTTTTGAGTATGAGTTTTATTCTTCTACTCGCTGTTATCAAGAAGGTGTTTTTGACAATGGCTTAAAAAAAGTCATGGATAATTACACGCAGATTAGGGAAATATTTATTTCAACCATCTCTAAAGAAAAAAGAGAGGCTTGGAGTCCGTTTTTTCCTATTTGCGAATCCTGCGGTAAGATATATACAACGCGAATCATTGAAATTGATTCTGATAATTACATGCTGACTTATCACTGTGACCAAAGTGGTCAGGGTTTTGAACCCTGTGGACATAAAGGTACAACAAGCATTACTGGGGGCAAAGTTAAAGTCGGTTGGAAAATTGATTGGGCACTTCGCTGGTACACGTTTGGTGTTAATTATGAGATGTATGGTAAAGATTTGATTAGCTCCGCCAATATGGCGAGTAAAATATGCGCCATATTGGGGGGCAATCCACCGGTACTTTACAAATATGAGCTGTTTTTGGATGAAAAGGGTGCCAAAATTTCTAAAAAAATTGGTAACGGTATTTCGATGGAACAATGGGTTAAATATTCTCCCTTGGGGGCGCTGTTAAACTTTTTATTGGCTAATCCAAACAAGGCGAGACAAATGGGGTTGCCAATATTGCCCAAAATTGTGGATGAATACATCGAAGGACTCCGCAAAGAAAATTCTGACAATCCCAATTCTCACAATTGGTTTATTGATAGAGTTCAACCAGGGCACGGTGCCTCAAACTTGGACAAAAGTGATCTGAGTTATAACTTGCTCACCAATGTTGCTCAAAATTTGGGCCTTCGTGATGCATCGTTGCTATATAAATATGCCCTAAAGTATGATTCTGCGGTAGAACAGAATGCGGCTTTTTTTCACAGATTGTGTGAAAAAGTGATTGCCTATGTACGGGATTATGAAGCGCAAGTCCCTAAAAAAGAGTTAACCATAGAGGTCTCTTATGCACAATATTTACCTGAACTCATTGAAATTATTGAGCAGGCAGAAAATTTTGAGAATTTGGATGGCGAACAAATTCAAGCACTGGTTTTCATTATTCCTAAAAAATATAGCTTGAGCCAACCTGAGTGGTTTAAATTTCTTTATTCAGTGTTGTTGGGCAAAGAAAGAGGGCCAAGACTGGGCCCATTTTTAGGTATACTTGGCAAAGAGGCGACATTATCCATGCTTAGAAAGGCTGTGGAAAATCCATAAAATTGGTCAATTTGGTTGGAGTACAAAGCTTTAGCTTTGTATTCCTTGATCAATACAAACTGACTGGATAACAAAAATGAAAATTGATCCAGAAATGACTTTATTCATTGTTGAAGATGATCCTGATATTGCGAAACTATATCAAGCCTTTTTGTACAATGAACCTTATCATGTGACGTATGTAGACAATGGCGCTGATGCATTAGCACAGATTCAACAAACTGTACCAGATACCATTTTGCTTGATCTGGGTTTGCCTGATATGGATGGTATGGAAATTCTGAAGTTTATTAACGAACAACAATTGCCTTGTTCAGTCGTTATTGCGACTGCACAAGGTTCTATTGATCTTGCTGTTCAAGCTATGCGTTATGGGGCATTTGATTTTATTGTTAAACCTTTTGATGAACAACGGCTTGCGATCACGTTACGTAATGCATTACGGCACCAACGTTTGAGTCGCACTGTTGATCTCTACAAAAAGAAATTTGAGCGTACACATTATTATGGTTTTATTGGTGCATCGCCACCAATGCAGGCCATTTATCAAATTATTGAAAATGCCGCTTCTAGCAAAGCAACCGTATTTATTACTGGGGAAAGCGGAACTGGTAAAGAAATTTGTGCAGAAGCAATACATCAGCAAGGACCACGCAAAGATAAACCATTTATTGCCATCAATTGTGCGGCTATTCCAAAGGAGTTAATGGAAAGTGAAATTTTTGGTCATGTAAAAGGGGCATTTACAGGGGCAGTCACTGAACGAACAGGTGCGGCTATTCTAGCCGATGGTGGCTCTTTGTTTTTGGATGAAATTTGCGAGATGGATTTAGGTTTACAAAGTAAGCTATTGCGTTTTATACAAACAGGTCTGGTTCAAAAAGTTGGGAGTAATAAGCTGATAAAAGTCGATGTTCGTTTTATTTGTGCGACGAATCGTGATCCATTTATGGAGGTACAAGAAGGGCGATTCCGTGAAGATCTTTATTATCGCTTACATGTGATTCCCAAAATCATGCCACAGCACCTCATATCCAAAACACAGCAAAACAAATTCCACTAACATTAACAGAACAGACCAAAACAATTCGTCCTCTTTGGCAAATAGAAAAAGAAGCGATTGAGCAAGCGATTGAATTTTGTGAAAATAATATTCCTAAAGCCGCGGTTTTGTTAGAAGTTAGCCCATCAACTATCTACCGCAAGCGCCGGAATTGGGAAAATAAATAAAAACTTGAGGAATTGTATGAAAATTGATTCACAAATTACTGTGCTTATTGTTGAAGATAGTCCTACCTTGGTTTCCCTGTACCAAAACTATTTATGCGATGAGCCTTACCTGATGACATATGCAAAAACAGGCGCAGATGCCATGGCACATATCCAAAAAAATGTGCCAGATGCCATTTTGCTTGATCTCATTTTGCCTGATCTGAATGGAATGGAAATTCTGAAATACATTAGTGAGCAACAACTTCCCTGTTCAGTCGTCGTTGTCACTTCGCAAAGTTCGGTCGATTTGGCGGTAGAAGCCATGCGTTACAAAGCTTTTGATTTTATCGTCAAACCTTTTGCGAGTCAACGGCTTGTCGTCACACTACGTAACGCATTGCGTCACCAACGGTTATCTCGCACCGTTGATCTTTATAAAGAAAATTTTGAGCGTACACACTATTATGGCTTTATCGGTGCTTCCCCATCTATGCAAGCCGTTTATCAAATTATTGAAAATGCCGCTTCTAGCAAAGCGACTGTCTTTATTACTGGAGAAAGTGGCACTGGTAAAGAAATTTGTGCTGAAGCAATACATAAACAAAGTCCACGTAGAAATAAACCATTTATTGCGATCAATTGTGCGGCTATTCCAAAGGAGTTAATCGAAAGCGAAATTTTTGGTCATGTCAAAGGCGCATTTACAGGGGCGGTGAATGATCGAGTGGGGGCTGCTTCTCAAGCGGATGGTGGCACTTTGTTTTTGGACGAAATAGGAGAAATGGATTTCAGTTTACAAAGTAAGCTACTGCGTTTTGTGCAAACAGGTAAACTTCAAAAAGTAGGGGGGGCGCAGCAAGAAAGCGTTGATGTCCGCTTTATTTGTGCCACCAATCGTGATCCTTTAGGAGAAGTACAAAAAGGGCGATTCCGTGAAGATCTTTATTATCGCTTGCATGTGATTCCGATATTTTTACCGCCACTCCGAGAGCGTGATGATGATATTTTGTTGATTGCTAAACACTTTTTGAACAAATATAGTCAAGAAGAAAACAAATCATTTACCAGCTTTGCGCCTGAAACTCAGGTCATTTTATGCCATTATGATTGGCCAGGTAACGTGCGAGAATTGCAAAATGTTATTCATAACATCATTGTGCTTAATGAAGGTGAACAAGTGACACCAGCTATGTTGCCTGCACCACTTGACAAGTTACAAAAAAGTTCTTCAAATTTTTTGGCAGATATTCAGCATCCGAATTCGGCAGAAATTCCTATTTCTAAAATGATAGCCTCTTCTAACAAAATTATTCCTCTTTGGGTAGCCGAAAAAGAAATTATTGAGCAGGCTATTGACTTGTGTGGTGGTAGTATTTCTAAAGCGGCTCAATTTTTAGAGATTAGCCCTTCAACTATTTATCGTAAGCGTCAGGGGTGGGCTTGAGAAGAACTACAAGGATTGGGTTAAAGCCACGCTTATCCTTATCATCAAAAAAAACTATAACTCGATGTTCAAGTTAGTAAATAAAAATATTATTAAGTACTAATATAGGA
>CAYFOB010000437.1:0-4083 GCA_964344525.1 uncultured Thiomargarita sp. | reverse complement strand
ATCTTTCTCGTTTTCTGAAAAAGACTTTTCATTTTTTCCAAAACAGCCTCTTAACTTAAATACTCCATTTTGCTCAGTAATCACCTCATCAAGCAAAAGCCAACTGCTTGCTGTCGATTTTGTGGGGTAAGTAATGGGGGTTGCCATGACTACCCACGTTTCAAACAAAAAAATGATAAGGGCTAATAAATTTATTTTCATGATTAGTGGGTAAAAAAATTTTTAAATTTTGAACTGTGATTCTTATGATTTATGTGATTGATTTGATGAAAAAATCAGCATTAGCACCATCACTTATCAAAAGCTTTTTTGCAATTCCTTCATAATTTCCACCGTTTTTAAACTCACCGTAACAATTTGTCCAATCAATCGCACAATGTAACGCTTATCTTCTAAGCGATTTGGATCGTTAATGATGTTGTTGTGTTGTTCTGTTTTAAGGCGATGTTGGTCAATCACCCAAACTAAGGCTGAGCGGTTGCCTAAGCGATAATCAAAGGTTTCTGGAGGAATGCCACCGATTGTTAAGGAATTATTATAAACAATTTCCCCACGACAAAATTTCATTTTTTCTACACGCCAATTCATCGGTAATTTTGTGAAAAATTTTAAAGGATATTCTGGTTGATTTTCATAATTGAGGTGCAAATCAGCCAATTGTTGTCCCGCTTTGACTAGCGTCCAAAAACCGGAAACTAAGGGAATACGGGGAATTTCGCGTTTTAAATTCGCCGCATATTTTTTACGATAATGGGGGTGATGCAACAATCCATAAACGTAGTGAAAAATATCCCATTTGC
Organism: uncultured Thiomargarita sp.; assembly: GCA_964344525.1. Taxonomy (GTDB): domain Bacteria; phylum Pseudomonadota; class Gammaproteobacteria; order Beggiatoales; family Beggiatoaceae; genus CAYFOB01. The sequence goes on along the minus strand of CAYFOB010000437.1, from coordinate 3,283 downwards.
TAATGTGATCATTTTGATAGTGTTGGCGATAGTGTTTTAGCGCCCAGTCGGTGATGTTTTCCTTGCGATTGGAACCATTTTCGTTGTATGTGTAAAAGGGAAAACATTGCCCATTACGCCCACCAACTGCCACATCTGGTATGCAATTTGTGATTTGAACCACAAAAGGACTTTGAGAGTGATTGGTGCAACAAATCACTTTATTTTCTATTTCAGTAGAGGGGGTTGGAAAAATAGAAGGAAAAAGATAAACCCTCTCATTGAAAACTCGATCAAAAAACCGGTTGACTTTTGTAAATGGGCGGTATAGAGATTGCCTTATTTTTGTGGTGTCAAATTGGGCTATTTTGCCACGCCTTAAATTATTCTTTAAACCATCACTCCAACTGATATTGCTCTCATTAGACAACACAAAATCATCAAATTTGCTTTGTTTTTTAGCGTGACGTGTCCATTTAAAAACGTGTTCATTATAAGTTTTAATGCTACGTTGCATATTTTTAGCAAGTGCTAATTGACTAAAATTACACGCCCACATATCACGGCAAGTTGCGACGCCGCGGCTATATATTTTGAAAATGACGCCTTCGACTTCGGTTTTGGCTATTTTGGTTGTTTTGGTACCTAAAGGAATAAAATGATCAAATTCTGGATGTAAGCCTTCACTCAACCAAATCTGTTTTTGATTAGGCACGAGGGTTTGCCAATCAATTTGTGCAATGCTTTGTTTTTCATGCAAATAACGGTATTTAGCTTCTTTACGCCAATCTTCAGCCAAACTGGCATAAAAAATTTTATGCGTTTCTGTGTTTTTTTTCTTAACCAAAAAGCTAATACTAATACCGACTTGAATGCCAAAAACGTTATGTGTTGTGCCAGACAATTTTGAGTTTTCTCTCACATTACCGCCTAAATTTAACACATAAATTTTAGAAAAGTCATGTGCTAAGTGTTGGCGCATTCCATCAAAAGCAATGCAATTTAAAAAGGCATTATTGGTAACTAATGCCACAACACCTTCTGAATGTTCTTTTAGGCGATTGTTTGCCCACATAATCGCTTTGACATAAGGATCAGAAAGTGCATTTTTATTAGCAGCTTTAGAATCTTTAGCATAAGTGTCTGCAATCCATTTTTCTACAGCAGTATGTTTACGATTTTTATTGTTGTCATTTTCATTCAATTGTTTGGCATTATAAGGTGGATTACCAATAATCACAAAAATAGGAGAAGCCTTTTGCCGATTCACACGCGCCGTGTTTTCTGTCAATATTGTCGCTTGACGTTTTTCCGCTAATTCAAGGGTATCAGCTAAACAAATACCTTTAAATGGCTTATACTGTCCCATGGTTTCAGAATAGGCTTGTTCAATATTCGTAGCGGCAATGTAATAAGGCAACAACATGACTTCATTACAATGCAAATCATGCAAATATTTGTCTTGTAAATTAAGCAAGTTGATTTCGTGCATGATGCGTACAATGAAGTTGCCTGTTCCAACAAATGGATCAATAATTTGCACACCTTTATTGCTCAATGAAGTAAAATATCTTCAACCGATTTCACCATAAAATTAACGATTGGCTGAGGGGTAGAAACAATACAACGTGTATCTGCTACCTTGACAGCAAAACATTGAAAAAAGGTATCATAAACGACGTTTAAGAAATCTTGTTTTTGGGCATAATCGTCAATGCTAGCCGCTGTCGTTTCAATAGCCACATAAAATTGGTCAAGTTTTTCAATAAATTGATCGCGATTAAAAGAAGTCAGTGTTGCTATGACCTTTTCAATTTCACAGGCAATAATATTTTCGGTGAGAAAATTGGGCTTGTTCAATACCTTTCTAAAAATCCGCTCAGTCAATACATGTTGAACCAACATGTCAAGGACAACATTAATGGAGAGATTGAGATTGATCACTTCTTGACATTGTTTGGTAAAGTGCTCAAATGCTTTGAGAAACCGCAGATTACTTTTTCGTTCTTTTTCAAGAAGAGCAAGTAGCATGTTACCATGCATTTTTATTTTTTCTTTAAAACCAATAGGTGCTTGTTGCCAAGGGGGGTGATAGCTAAAAAAAAAATTTAAGCCTTCGATTAACAATGCTGGGGTGGAAATTTCTTTATTAAAGACTTCTTTACCTTTTTGCCAAATGATGAGGTGTTGGGGTGTTTGAAAGAGAATATTCTCTTTAGAATAAGCTGGCACCAATTTTGTATTAATTTCTGTCTTATCTTTGAGTTTAAGCCATACGCCGTAACGAAGTTCAAAATCATCCAACAATGCACAGTTTGTTTTAAGGGGGTGTCTGCTATTACGATTGATAGTGTATAGTTCAATAAATCGGAGAGATAGCTGATTGGCACAATGCCTTAAGAGAGCAATAAATGTTTGTGCACTTTTTGTAGAACATTTTTCTTTAAAATAATCATTAACTATTTTATGTGTTGGCTTGAGTTTTAGAGTATTCATTGTGACATTTGTCTGGTTAATAAATAACCTGACAGGTTTTAAAAACCTGTCAGGTTTGGCTTGCCTTAAGTAGGTTTATCCAATACAGAGGGTCCTAATACTCGCGCCACCAGTTCTTCTACTGACGGACGATAAGTTTCAGGCGCATTAAGCGGTGGAATTTCCGTAATAATTATTCCTGCGGCTTCTGTGCGAGCGCGTAAAAAAGAGGGACCAGGTTGTTGAGTGAGTTTATCTTCAAGAAAAACTAAGGCTCTTTCTTTACTTTTTAACAACTTCGATAATTCACTCTCGACCGTTTCAGTGTTGGCATCTTGGAAAATTTCAAAACCGAGCAATGCAAAACCTTCTGCCAAAGCTTGACTGCCCATGAAAATGAGCCTCATCCCAATTTTCCTAATAATAAAATGCTCACAACAAGACCATAAATAGCAATCCCTTCAGCCAAGCCAAGGTAAACTAAAGTCCGTCCAAATATTTCAGGTTTTTCTGCAATCACTGCTAATGAAGCTGCGCCAACGGGTCCTACCGCAATACCTGCACCTATGGTTGCAAGCGCGGTTGGAATACCAACACCAATCATCGCCAATCCCATCCCAACACTGATTTCACGAGCAGCGTCAGTGGTGGCAGGTTCTGCCATGACTTCTTGTATACCTAATAACAATAAGCCAATTTGTGCGAGGACAAAGGTGAACAAATTCACAGCAACAGTGCTTTTTAACCAACGTGCTGGTTTAGGCAAGGGACGTACTTCAGAGGCTGTTTTGGAAAAAAATGAGAGAAGACTCTTTACCTTTTCAGAAAA
>CAYFOB010000436.1:0-4084 GCA_964344525.1 uncultured Thiomargarita sp. | reverse complement strand
AGCAATCCGCAAAATCCCTGTGATGATCCCTTTTTCGAGATCAACATTATCTTTAAGTGCGCCTGTGAGCAAATTTCGCATAAAGGGGACAATTTCATCATAATAACCATACTCATGCCCTGCATGAATGGGGGTATCATATTCATCAAGCAAAACAATCACCCGTTTTCCAGTTTGTCGGTGAATAATCCGCATCAAAAAACTGAGCGCCTCCTCCCAATTTCCAAATTGTCCCCCTTCCTCGGTGATTTTATCATAATCCTGTTGCTCCTCAGGAACAAGATCCCCATAAAGACGTGTTTTGTATTCCAAATACAATGTTTTTAACTGGCGGCGAATTAAATAAATACACTGCTCTGCCGTTGTTTCTTTACAATTTTTAAAACTCATAAAAATAACGGGAGATTGTCCTTGATGCTGCATCACCTCTATATCATGTTCAATAGCAAGTCCCTTAAATAAATAAGCTAAATTATCAGAACGTTTTTCAAAAAAGTAACGAAGCATGGACAAATTCAAAGTTTTACCAAAGCGACGAGGACGTGGAAGTAACAAAACTTCCGTTCCACGATTGATGACTTCTTTGATAAATAAACTTTTGTCCACATAGTACCCCCCGTTTTCACGGAGTTTTTTAAAATCAGATAACCCAAGAGATAATTTATGAGACATGATGATTTCCTGATTAGTTCGATTTTAATGTTTTCTGGCCTCGTTTGTGATGAACGCCGAAAGCCATTATGGGCATGCCAGGAAACGCAGCGGAGGAATCAGAATGACCAAGAACAATGGCTTCTTCAATAGCTGTTATTGTCTCCTGAAGCTTGCCGAAAGCGTTAACAATGATGATTTGCAACAAGATTTTTATAATTAAATTTATTGTTAGCTTGGGGAAGAACAGGCCTTTTGTCAGCATTTAAGTACCAAACCATGAATTTTCAAATATTTTGGAGTCCAAAGCAGCGCTTTGGGCATCTATCCCCTTCGCTTTGGACTCCAAAATGTGGTAAAACTTGTGAATGGGTACTTACATCACAAAATTTTTATTTTAATTTGTTCTCACATTGGCTTCGCTAAGCTTGTGAACGAGGCTGCGTAACATCAGTTAATTATTTTCTTTTCTTCTTTCCGAATAAACCACTAGATGAGGAGTTATTCGTTTTAGAATCAGAAAAAATCCCCTGTTTTGGTGTCGTGCTGCCAGTACGGTTATCAGCAGGTCTTTGACTTTGCTGATAGGCTGAAAATTGTGCTTGTTGTTGCTGTTGATGTTGCTGGTAATTAGAGTTACCCGCTAATTTGTTGGCAATCATACCACCAATCAAGGCACCAGCCGCACTAGCTAGAATAGTTTCACCTAAGCTTAACCCTGGACTATTAGCCACTGGGGGTTGTGTTAGATTGGAGGTACCGTTCTCAACTTTGGCAGCTTCTGCTTCTGCCATTTTTTTGAGTTCTTCTTCTGTCAACAGACGCTCGTTTCCTTCCATGTCTTTCAAAAGAGCGCGTGTTCCAGTTGAACTCGGGTGTTTCTCTATAATAATAAAAGCATCTGGATCTTTAGCAGTTTGTTTGATAACTAAAAAAAATCCTTCTTCAGACTTGCTGACTTCACTAATCGTACCATGGGGATTAGTCTTAGGCGGCTCTTCAGGTTGTCCACAGCCTTGTAATCCGATTGCCACTGTTAATCCCAAGCTGCCTAGCATAGAATAAAAAAATTTATTTCTCATAAAAAAAAATTACCTTTTTTAAGCAGAACGCAAGAGCCTTTCTTTTTCATTTGCCCAATTGCGTGAAGTGCACAATAGGTTTATAAATCTGTCATTAAAAAACCATAAATAACTACAAGGATTGTTAAGTACCCGTTCACAAGTTTTACCGTATTTTGGAGTCCAAAGCAGCGCTTTGGAAAAGAGATGTCCAAAGCGCTGCTTTGGACTCCAAAATACCTGAAAACTTATGATTCAGTACTTAATAGCTGATGTTACGCACTTTGCTCCTTGTGAACAATGGTGCGCCACATCAATTAATAATCCTTGTAGTTATATAAAAATTTAATATAGCGTTTCCCATTTGTGTAAAAGACACTTTGACAATGAGTACAGTTAATGATACATTTTTCACTTGAAAAAAGCAACAACGACAGGGATTTTATCTTACCACCTATCAGTTTGAGATCAAATTAGGTATCATAAGCAAATTTACCAAAACGACCCCGTTTAAAAATGAGTACAATAAAACACCTTGCTGAAGAAGTTAATGCCAGTCTCAAGGCAGCCCTACCCGCTCAAAGAAAAACCCAAAGAGATAAACTGAGTTTAGCGATAGCAGCGGCCTTTGAGGCACGGACTGGCAACACGGCCGAAATTGCTAACCTGTTACCTTTGGAGACCAAACGCTCTGATATGCGAAAATGCACGAGTCCTTATGCTTGGAGACCGTTTTTATGGTACAGTTGACATGATACGTTACTGCCAAAAAGCTGGATGGCACTATCGTCTTCGTTTAAAGTCAACACTTTTAGTTTATACAGGTACAGAAAGCACAACCACCGGAGATTTAGCTAAAAGGGCGCGTCAAAAACGTAAACATGGTTGCTATGGATGTTCCAGCAACCTATTATAGGGTATTAGATTATGGCCTACGTTGGAGCATTGAAAATTTATTCAGCGATTTCAAAACAAGAGGTTTTAACCTTGAAAAAAGTCAGTTGATTTACCCTGATCGTTTATCTCATTTGTTACTCATTCTTAGCTTGGCAATTCATTGGGCTGCCCGTGCCGGGCGAAATGAAGCTCTAAAAAATCCTTCATCTTTAGAACTAAAAGCACAAAAAAATCCAGACAATGATTCAATTCTCCGTCGAGCCGCACGTCGAACTCTTTCTTGGTTTAAGAGAGGGCTTCGTTTACTTCGCTATCAGGCTCAATGCTTAGCTCCTTTACCTATGCTTTATAAAAGAACCACATAACTTTAAGCCAGAAAAATATAAAAAACATTTTTTTATTAAATACTTATACCTAAAAATGGCAGTTGAAAACTCCTAAACTGGCCCTACTATTGAAAACACTTTACATTTATAGCAATAAAATCCGTTTATTCCCCAAATCCGTTGTACTGGACATTTTGTTTTCATGATGAGGATATGCAAGGATAGTGTTTTTTGGGGGTATTTTGAGAAAACCCTTTTTAAGAGGTTCGATACGACAACGTCTCATTCATTCCTCCCGCATAGCCTTTTGAAATTCCATGCCATCAGTTGATGAAGAAATGACACCAAATAGAGAGTCAATATTAGGGGATTTATTCACTGATGTTACGCACTCTCGTTCCCAAGCTCCTGCTTGGGAATGCCTGTAGCGACGCGGAGCAAAGCGGGACGCTTCGCGTCCCTGATGGTGGTTAAGATGATGAATATGGCCCCTCATTGCCATCGACAGGGTTTGCTTCGCAAACCACTTTGCGAAGCAAAGTCGCATGCATTCCCAAGCGGGAGCTTGGGAACGAGGATGCGTAACATCAGTTATTCACAGTAGAATTATTGAGTCCATGAAAAATGAACTGTGTCACAAGTTCATTAATGCCCGTATTGACTTGTTTCGCCTTGAGTTGTAGCTGAGTTATTATTTCTTCATCAATTCCATCAATAGATAAAGTTGCCATGTTTCTCTCCTTTGCAAATTTTAGCGAAATTTGGTACTAATGGAGATGAGTCAACAATAAATCAAGTGCTAGAATTCATGGAGCCTGGATAATTCAACATTTAAGTAGCTCTACCCACCTACAATTTTTCTAACTCCTCAATTCGCTTTGACAATGAACAGCCATGTAGGGTGGATAAGCGAAGCGTCATCCACCAGATTTACCTAGTGCCGGAGGGCGGAAATTGGAAGAAAACTCGAAGCGGAGCTTCGGGGCATGCATTCCCAAGCGGGAGCTTGGGAACGAGAAAACCTATTTATTCTCGTTCCCAAGCTCCTGCTTGGGAATGCATTCATCGAAGCTCTGCTTCGAGTGTAGGTGGCCTGGAAATTTCCGCCATCCTGCACTAGTTTTTGGTGGATGACGCTTCGCTTATCCA
>CAYFOB010000435.1:2823-4093 GCA_964344525.1 uncultured Thiomargarita sp. | reverse complement strand
GATGCCTTATTAGATTTAGTTGGCTTGAGACGCTTGCCGAAAGCTTCACCCTAGATTTCATTATTGTCTCAAGATCAGGCAGCTATGCTATGCTAACATTTTTGAAAATAACCCAACTAGAGAAAAACCCATGACAACCCCAAAGTTTGATACAGCGCTACAAAAAATTCTTGATGCCCGTCACCATGATCCTTTTTCTGTGCTTGGTAAACACACTGTTAAGGGGCAAACTCTGGTACGTGTTTATATTCCTTATGCAGAAAATGTCGCTATTGCTGAAGGCAATTTGACCATGCAGCGGATTGAGGGCACAGACATATTTGAATGGCAAGGTTCTACTCAAATTCCAGATCACTATCGCTTGATTTGGCGCGATAAAGATCATCGCGATCATATTACCCATGATCCTTACTCTTTTCCACCACAAGTGTCTGATTTTGACATGCACTTATTTAGTGAGGGGAAACATTGGCATGCCTACCGTTTTTTGGGGGCACATGTCCATGAAGCAGAGGGGATCGGTGGGGTGCGCTTTGCTGTGTGGGCCCCTAATGCCGAGCGTGTCAGTGTGGTGGGTGATTTTAATCGTTGGGATGGACGCGCCCATCCGATGCGATCCCACGGGGGAAACGGAATTTGGGAATTATTCATCCCTGATATTGCGCCTGGCACTTTATACAAACTTGAAATTCGTAGCCGACAAACAGGCAACATTTTTTATAAGTCAGACCCTTATGGGCAACACTTTGAAGTGCGTCCTAAAACGGCCTCTATTGTGACAGATAACATCTCCTACGCCTGGAATGATGCGGATTGGATGGAAAAACGTCAAACCTGGGACTGGCTACATGCTCCTGTGTCCATTTATGAAGTACATTTAGGCTCTTGGCAAAGAGGACCTGAGGGTGAATTTCTCAATTACCGCGAATTAGCAAAACGTTTGGTGGATTACGCCACCGAAATGGGTTTTAGTCATATTGAATTATTGCCCATCACCGAGCATCCGTTTGATGGCTCTTGGGGTTATCAAACCACCGGTTATTATGCACCCACCAGCCGTTATGGAACTCCGGACGATTTTCGCTTTTTTGTGGACTATTGTCATCAAAACAATATTGGCGTCTTTTTGGACTGGGTACCCGCCCATTTTCCCAAAGATGCCCATGGATTAGCGCGTTTTGATGGCACACCTCTTTATGAACATGAAGATCCCCGCAAAGGGGAACATTTAGATTGGTCAACGCTGATTTACAATTACAGCCGTTATGAG
>CAYFOB010000435.1:0-2813 GCA_964344525.1 uncultured Thiomargarita sp. | reverse complement strand
AAACTTTTTACTGTCCAGTGCCTTATTTTGGTTAGAAGAAATGCACATTGATGGCTTACGGGTAGACGCTGTCGCCTCCATGCTCTATTTAGACTATTCCCGCGATGATTGGATTCCTAACGAATTTGGTGGGCGTGAAAACTTAGAAGCGATTGAGTTTTTGCGCGAACTGAATACTGTGGCGCATGCAGAACATCCCGGCGTGTTGATTATGGCAGAAGAATCAACTTCTTGGCCTAAAGTCACCCACCCCACCGACGCCAGCGGCTTAGGATTTAGCTTGAAATGGAATATGGGTTGGATGAATGACACTTTGACTTATATGTCCAAAGAGTCTGTTCACCGCAAACACCACCAAGATATGCTCACTTTTAGCATGTTGTATGCCTTTACGGAAAATTTCTTGTTACCTTTTTCACATGATGAAGTGGTGCATGGCAAGGGGTCTATGCTCAATAAAATGCCAGGGGATGAATGGCAACGCTTTGCGAATTTGCGTGTGCTCTATACCTACATGTTCACCCATCCTGGCAAAAAACTGCTGTTTATGGGCACAGAATTTGGTCAAGGCGTGGAATGGAATAGTAGCAATACTTTGGATTGGTATGTATTGGATTATGCTTTTCACCAAGGCTTACGACGACTCGTCAAAGACTTAAATAAGTACTATCACCAATCAGAAGCGTTGTACCAAAATGAATTTGAATGGCAAGGTTTTGAGTGGATTGATTGTCATGATGCTGATCAATCTGTGTTGGTTTACCTGCGCAAAAGTGATAAGGACATGCTGATTGTAGTAGTCAATTTTACCCCGGTGCCACGCCATAACTACCGGATTGGCGTTCCAAAAGCTGGAAAGTATGAAGAAATATTCAACTCTGACGCGGAATACTATGGGGGCAGTAATGTGGGCAATGGTGCCATGGCGCTAATAGCCGAAGAAAAAGCTTGGATGGACAAACCTTATTCGATGCCCATTGTTTTGCCCCCATTAGCGGGCATTATTCTCAGAGCCGTGGAAATTGAAGAGAAAGAAGAATCCGCTGACGAATTGGCTCAGAGTAATAAAATTAACAAAGATAAATAATTTTGGCTAAAAACCTTCAAGGTTTGGTAAACCTTGAAGGTTTAAGCACAAAATTTTATTTGACTGATGTACCAACCCGCCCCTGAACATCTTTGTAAATGTCCTCTAAAATCGCGGTATCGTAACCAATAATCCAAGATTCGCCACTGTCTTTCCACTGAGCCTCTGTTTTAAGCTTGGCAATGTCCCAGGGGCTACCTTGCATCTTAAGAATAACCCGACTACGGTATTTATTATTACCATCATCAGAATGTTTCCAAGAGGAGCGAATGTAACCACTGGTTTTATCCAGCACTTCTAAATCATATTTTTCAGATAAAACATCAACAACCCTGCGCCAGATTTCTTGATTCTTGTTGGCAAAAAAACCATAGTCGTTGTGTAATTGAATGGTTTTCCAAACCCCGGCTTCATCATGGCTTTCAACAAAAGTTTGTGGCTTATTTGAAGCGCAACTAACCAACAGCACACTCATTAAAATGATAATTCGAGAAAATGACATAGTTTTTATTTTCACCATTATAAAAAAATATTCTGATTCATTTTAACGCAATGGGGGCTATCAATGCAAAAACATTACCAAAAAGCCGCAGATCAACTACAAAAAACGGTTGAAGAAGTCGTCACCACACTCAGAAAAGAGATGCATGATGAGGGCCTCAATCTTGATCAGATTGCCAAGCAACCAATGATGGTTGAAATTGTATCATTTCTTTTAGTGAAATGTTTGAGCGATGAGCGATTGACTTTTGCAGCGTTCAAAGATGAACAACAGGCGCGTCGTGAGGCTATGGAAATTGTAAAGGCGGCGGTTATTCAGTACCGGGGAAAGAATTTAGTGCCACCGCTAAAAAAATATCAAGCCCCCTTTTAAGAGGGGTGCGTTCTTTTATCAAAATAAAAAAAAAGATTAAAGTCAACCCAACAAAAAACTTTTATTTTTTGATATTAAGCGATCTCGTTTATTTTTAGCTAGCATAAATTCAAAAATGACATACAAATGTATGCAAAAAATGCTGTTAATTCTTGGTTTTATTACTCACAAGTTTTATACTATTTAATTAATAGATAACATTGTTGGTTTGGGGACTAAACCCATTATGGCTACTGACCTATAAATAAACCATGTTTATTGTTTTAATAAACTTATTTTTTATATGGGTATATTCGTTTTTTCCCCAAAAAAGCCAAAAAAAAGGCAATACCAACAAGCTTGGAGGATAAAACACTATGATTGAGGAAAATACTTATATCATCTCCGTAGATGCTTTGTTCTATGCGATGAATAACAACCGGGTTAAAAATGGCTTGACAATCATCGAAAATTCTTTGATTGCTAGCAAATTGGGCATTTTGTTTACTTTAAGGACCCATGGCTATATCAATTTTAAAAGCGAGTATGTTGTGTTGAATGATCTCCAATTGGTTACCTTGCAAGAGATTCTCGCTCAATATTTCAATGTTGAAATGAATGAGGAAATCCGCAGCCTTGTGATGAAACAAGAGCCGTTCGGGGAGGCAACCAACGTTCGTCACTTCACCCCACCATCACAAAAAACAGGTTTTTTTAATAAAATCAAAGGGTTGTTTAAAAGTAAGCCCGAAATACAGGAGGACATGGCATGACTACACCAGAAGGCACCTACCAGCCTCCTGCTGTTATCACTACTTGCGGACACAATATTATTGGCGGTTTAAGTCGTGTAATTCATTGTAATTATTATAA
>CAYFOB010000434.1:0-4102 GCA_964344525.1 uncultured Thiomargarita sp. | reverse complement strand
CTATATTAGTACTTAATAATATTTTTATTTACTAACTTGAACATCGAGTTTAAGCAAGCTCAACATCAATTTGACTTTATAACTGATGTTTTTTAGACTTATTATTTTTAAATTCCCTGATGAGGGGCTTTATGTATCAATACAACGCTTTTAAATTGGTTTCTTATCGTTTAGCAAAAAAATTATGTGTACCCACTTTATTGCTCATTGCCCTTGTTACGCCTGTTCATGCTAAACGTATTGCCTTGCTAATTGGAAATGCAGATTATGAAAATGCAATGCCACTGCGCAATCCCATTCATGATGTTGATGATATGGAAAAAGCCCTTATAAAATTGGGATTTGAAGTGATTTCTGTGAGAAATGCAAAAAAGCAGGAGATGCTAACCTCAATACGAAAATTCGGCAATTTGCTGCATGGGCAGGTGGGCTTATTTTTTTTCGCTGGGCATGGATTGCAATACAAAAATCGCAATTTCTTAGTACCTGTTGATGCTGATATTCAAGAAGAAGCTGATATTGAGTTTGAAACGGTCGATTTTGGTCGCATTCTTAACCACATGGAATCTGCCAATAATGGGCTCAATATTTTAATTCTTGATGCTTGCCGTGATAATCCTTTTAAAAACCGTGGTTTCACTAGGTCCTTAGAACAAAGAGGTTTGGTACGCGTAGATAATCCCAATGGTACTTTGATTGCCTATGCCACTTCTCCTGGGGATGTCGCAGCTGACGGTACAGAGCGCAATGGCACCTTTACAAAACATTTACTTTGGGCTTTGAAAGAAAAATCACATTTAGAAGTTGAGTGGATGTTAAAAGAAGCGGCTAGGAAAGTCAGTGAAGAAACCAAGGGAGAACAAATACCTTGGCGACATTCTTCCTTAATCAACAATTTTTGCTTTTCTGCATGTATGGTGCCCCCCAAACCCTGCGAAGATTATGCGCTACTTTTGCGCGCTTGTCAAAGACATTTTGATGCATTGCGTTTAACGATTGGTAGAGGTGGTACAGCATTTGCTTGTTACAAAGAAGTGTTAGAAAAAGATCCAAATAACGCAGTCGCCATAGAGGGTTTACAAAACATTGAAAAACGTTATGCCACTTGGATAAAATACGCTTTAGCTCGAAAAAAACGCAGCAAAGCCAAGTTATATTTACAAAGAATATGTAAGGTTAATCCAAAGTCATTTTATTTGACACGATTTGAACAATTAAAAGTTTCTTGTACTGCCACGCGTGCTCCATTTATTGGCGAAACCATTGCCATTGATAATGATACTTTTCATGATCGTCTAAAAGACGGTAGTTTTGGACCCAAAATGGTTAGGATGCCGACTTTTGCTATAGGACGTTATAAAATATCTTTTAAAGAGTATGACAAATTTGCTGATGCGACGGATAGAAAAAAACCTGATGATCATGGTTGGGGACGAGACGAAAAGCCAGTGATTAACGTTTCTTGGCATGATGCTATGGCTTATGCAGAATGGCTTAGTGATCAAACTGGGCGAAAATACAGTTTGCCTACTGATGCAGAGTGGGACAGTGTCAAGATAGATGAAAAAGACAGCGTCTTAGAATGGACCTGCTCTGAACATGAGGGCAAAGAATGCGCAGGTGAAAAACCTGTCGATTATGTTATCATCCGTGGTGGTGAATCTGAAAGGCACCTACACGATTTAGCAACCAATAATATTGGATTTCGCTTAGTCAGGCATGATTAGTACGAATTTTGGAGTGCAAAAAAATATTTATGCTAAAAATAATAATTGCATTATTCATTACTGTGGTGTTATACACTTATAATGCCTTTGCATTTGACAAACGCTTTGCCCTAATCATAAATAACTCAGCTTATCAGAGCAAAGCGTTTTTGGAACATCTTGCTACCAATACTACAAAATTGAAAAGTACCTTGGAAAAATTAGGATTTGAGGTTATTGCTCAAGAAGATATTGAACGAGTTGATATCGCAAGTCTTAAAAAAGAGTTACATGTGACCAGTCACATCGCATTATTTTATTTTGCGGGACATGCGATTCAATTTGCTGGAGAAATTTATTTAATCCCTATTGGCATGGAAAGTGTTTTTTTATCAGATGACTTAAAAACTTTAAATCAAACCTTAAAATTGAGTGATGTTTTAAAGGCAATGCAAGTTGCAGATTACAAAATTATTATTTTAGATGCCAATTATAACAACCCCTTTCAACCACAAAAAAAACATGAGATGATACCAATCAAGGAGATACCAGATAAAACATTGATTGCTTATTCTACTAACCCTGGAGAATTGGTTTATACAGAAAATTTATTAACTAGCCTACAAGGAATAGCACCACCACAATTTTTGTCACAAATAGAGGAGGTTTTAAAAAATATCGGAAAATGGCAAAAATCTGACAAAATGGAGACTTCACAAAATGACAAAATGGAGACATTACAAAAATCAGAATTTTATTTTCTGATAATTGGAATTATTTTTGGAATTATTTTTGGTGTGATTATTACAAGGATTTTTCTGAAAAAACATGAAAAGAAAAAAAAGACTTCTAATTCACAAGAATTCGGAAGACAAAGGCGCAACCTACAAGAAACTTTTAATCACAGAGATTGCTGATTAGCAGGGATAAACCCATTAGCTTTATCCCTGCTAATCAATCTGGCAATTTTAACTAAAAAGGGACATATATGGAATGGCACATTATCACTAGCAGTAAGGGGGGGGTCGGCAAAACCTTGCTTGCTTTGCTTTTAGCGGCACGCCACCTTGAACGTGGGCAAACGCCTTTGGTGATAGATTTAAACGCGATGAATGCTGATTCAAGTGCATTACTTGTTGAAGGCGTCTCACCAGTTGAAGATTCTGAGTATAAACCCGAAATTACCTTAGATCACCAGAAAGCCGCTGGAGAAACTGAACAATTAGGTGCAGAAAACATTATCATTCAGAGGACTAATTCCTTTTCTAAAGAAGGACCTATTCCCTATGCCGTTGGGTGGCCATCTAATCCGTATAATTTGTACAAACCTTCCCTATTTGCTGATTTTCTTTGTACTATCAAAAGTAACTTGGGGAGAATTAAAGAAGAACTGGGGTTGAATATACAAACTATCATCATTGATACGAATTACCATTTTTGTAATATCTTTTCTTCTCAAGGTGACCAATATTATGAAGGCTACCATGGCAAAGAATTGGAAAATGATAAAATAACCTGTTGGTTTTTATGGGTTTACCGCCAATTCAATAATTTGCTCGAAAAGAAAGTTGGATCAGACAAAGTTTATCAATCTGCTAGGTTGATGGAAAAACATTTGAAGCGTGGTGATGATCATGCTTGCATAATGCATGTTATCACGCCAGTGTCACTGATATCTTCTCAAATAGTTCAAGAACAGGGAACGAGTGGAAAAAAATGGCCTATCCTCAGCCTACTTTTTACTTTTGAACAAGAAGAAGAACGAAATAAACGACTGATCGTGGAAGGTTTGGATAAAACAGAGAAGTTATCTATCAGTCGTTACAAAAATTTTACCGGTTGGGTCAGGGCATTGGTAGATGCTGAAGCTGTACTGCAAGTTTATGGCAATGAAGAAAGGAAAGATGACGATCAAGATAGGGATGCATTGGAGGGTGGTGTTTTTTTAGAAATCCTTCTTAGAGCGTTAAAAGATGAACGTCCTATGAATGTAATACCTTTGTGGGATTATCATCCGACTTTACAAAGATACACTGATAAATATGCTAAAGATCCTTTGGCTACTTTAATGAAACATAAGATTTATGAAAATCTTAATAAGCTTTTAAATACTCAATCAAAATCATGAGTTTGTCCCTTCTTAAATATAATCACTGATGTTACGCATTTTTGTCCAAAACCATAAATAACTACAAGGATTACTTTTAATAAAGGATAAGTCAAAAACACTTCATTAATGGGGTTTATCCTTTATTAAAAGTAATCCGTGTAGTTATTCATGGGTTTTAGAAATGGCCTACTTGAGCTAATGGGCGCCTTTGTGGATGTTAAAAGCACATAATAACTTATGGTTCGGCCATTCTAAAAGCGGTTTCGATAATTTGATTTAGACTTTA
>CAYFOB010000433.1:1838-4107 GCA_964344525.1 uncultured Thiomargarita sp. | reverse complement strand
ATGACTGAAAGTACAAACAACCCTATGGACATAATAACTACATTATGGCTTATCATTTCGTATCCCCTCATCAAAAGATGAGCGTACAAAGATGAAGAAATAGAAATAATGATTAAAGACATTCCGCCAGCAAGCTGTACAACTAACGACTTTTGAGCTATGCTAAATAATTCACCCAATGCGATTGCACAAAGTGTCGTACTTATCAAAAGCAATTCCCCACGTCCTAGTAATGTCACTATATCAACGTTAATCCCTCGGCTGGTCAAATTAATAATGCCTAAAAAAAAGGGAAGTAGCGCTAATAAGACACTGAACATGATCCAACCGAATAATTTATGAGTTGTTGTTAAGTTCATTTGTTGTCTCCTAGTCACTTATGAATATTATGCAACTACTTACAATAACTGCCAAAAAAAACAAATTGATGGAAAAATCAATGAGCCATTTTACTTGTGTTTCAGCAGCATTTAAAGGGATTTGTGCATAACAAAATACAGAACCACAGATCAGTACAAGACAAATGAAACCAAGAACATACTGACTCAAGGTTTGCCACATCATTTGAGAGTGAATTTCAACCAATTCACCAAAAGCAACCGCACAAAGTGTTGTGCTTACAATATAGAGTTCACCATGCCCAATTAAAAATTTGATCAAATCAAATTGATCAAAATGGCTTGAACTACCTTGATTTTTAAGTATAAAATTGATCGTATTGAACAAAAATGGAAGCAATCCACCAAGAACACTAAAAAGTAACCAACGCGCAACTTTCTTTAAGTTTTTTTCGTATTTTATTTATTAATAGCGGCTTTTATTTTCACGATTAAAATGGAGTAACCCTATCGACTTGGCGTTGTTAATTGCGCTTAATCAGCATGTTATTAGCCTATCAAAAATTTCACCAGATTGTTCCCAAGTATTAGCATCCCCATAATCAAATCTCTCTAACGCTAACACAACTTTAATTTTTTCGGCAAAATCGACAGGATCACCTGTTCGCGCCAAAAACTGTGGATGATCTTTTAGTATCCATTTTGAACCTTCAACATCAGCAACGACAACAGGTATTTGACAACGCATAGCTTCGTACAATTTCACAGGATAGCTAAAATTTCCAAAAGCTGATGATTGATTAATAACTAACAACACATCAAAACTATTTAAAACCAAAGGCACTTGTTCATCTGGTAAATAGCCAAGCCATTTGATTTGATCAGGCAAACAGATTTCCTTACGCCCAGAAAGGACAAATTCTATATGAGGAGTGTTCAATAGCGCAAAGGTTTTGAAAAGTAAATCAATGCCTCTATTGTTATAAATCGCACCACAATAGCCCACCAATTTTTTATCCAGAGGTAGCCCCAGTTTTTGACGGCATGCCCTTTTATCCAATGGCACAAATCCTGGATCAGCAGCCATAGGCACAATCTCTACCTCTTTATCAGGACGAAAAGTGTTTAAATATTCGCCCAAATAAGGTCCTGCCGCAGTGACTAGCGTTGCTCCTGCAATCGCTTTGCGCCAGTAGTAGTGTAATAATTTAAACCAAGGAATGTAACTTTCATAATTGTCATAAGCATCAATAGCCGATTTAATCCCATATTTTGAGCCTAATTTTTCCGCTAAAATACCATAATAAGTATCAGAAAACCCAACAACCCAATCAGGTTGAATTGTGCGAACTAAGACATTCGCCTTTGCGATATATTTAAAGGGTCCCCATGGATAGATACTTTCTGATAGCCAAGTGATACCCTCTTTTTTAATTTCAATGGAAGGCTCTTTTTTATAACTTAATAGTAGGATATAGACTTCATGACCCCGTTTTGAGAGCCAATAAGGAATATAAAAAAAACGCCCATAAGGGCGAGTTAATAAGTCTTTACCTTGGGGGCGACGTTTTGATAGAAATAGGATTTTCATGCCGTTAAACTAGCGGTGGTGCGTTTAAAAGTGCGTGATCCTCTTCTGTTAAAAAGCGATTCGCAATGCGACGATAATGGGCACGGAACAGACGTACAGTACGTTCCCAAGTAAACTGAGCTACCCGCAGCTTACCACGTTCAATGAGCGTTTTACGAAGTGCCTCATCCGTCCATAAACGAAAAATAGCTTCAGCTATTTTATCAGGTTTATCATAATCGAAAACAAGTGCCGCATCTCCAGCTAATTGAGGTAAAGATGTTGCATTTGAGCAAGCTACTGGTACACCCACAAAAAATGCCTCAGTAATTGGCAAACCCCATCCTTCAAATTGACTTGG
>CAYFOB010000433.1:0-1781 GCA_964344525.1 uncultured Thiomargarita sp. | reverse complement strand
TGTTCTGACAGTTGTAATTTTTTGATACGTTTTTGAATTTTGGAAAAAAATGGGGTGATAGAACCGGAAGATACCAATGGTACTCTTAAGCCGTGACGTTGCCGTATGATGGCCAATGCTTCTAATAAAGCAATGTGATTTTTATGCGCCCAAGTTTTTGCAGGATAAAAGATAAAAGTATCTGGCAATGCCAATTGAGATCGCACATTTTCAATCTCTTGTTTTGAAGGAACGCTATATGCTGGATTTAAAGGTGCCCAAGGTACAATTTTTAGCCGGTTTTCTGCAATTCCATAATGCTGCATAACATCTTGTTTTCCCCATTGTGTCATTACTACAACCGCATCCGCTTGTTCACAAAATTTTCGATATAACAGTTCGCGCTTCAAGCGAGTAAAAGGTATAAAGAGTTTTGGCAAATGAATATGTTGAAGATCATGTGGTTGATAAATTGTGGGCACTTCAGTTACAAATCCCTTTTGTGTTGTGAAGTGCATAATATCAATATTGGCCTTTTCAATTAGGCCATCAGACTTTGGTAGATGGATTATCCAGGGTGCGAGTATTTTAATAAATTTATCTAATCTTACCCAGCCAGTGGGCAAAATCATGCCCAAGCCTTTTTGCCATTGCGGTTGACGAGGAGCGGGGCCCCCTGGCAATATTCTGCAAGGGCCTTGGATATAAGGTAGTATCCACTCACAGGCATCTGAATAGGTGAGAAAATAGTATTCTTCATCACCATCGTCCAATTTGGAGAGTCCATTGGCAATACCAATAATGACTTGCTCAATTCCACCTGCTGTTCCCCCAATTAATCTTGCATCTACACAAACACGAAGTGGGTTGGTATTCACTTGACTTATTCTCTCAAAATGACTTAATCACTTGATACATATCTGCAAACATTTTACTTTTCATATTTGCTTTAATATAAGGAAAAAGACCAAACAAACTACCTATAATTAAAGCTTTATAAATCAAAGGGTTTCTTTTTTTCTCACTTAACAAATGTAGTCCTGAAAAAGAATACAAATTGACCCCATATTTTTGGGCAATATATTTTAACGTTTTTAGTGAATAAAAAGAGATATGTTGTCCATGTTCCAATCCATAATACCACCATTGTTTTGGTTCAGGAATAGGATTTGGTAATAATTGAGTTGTAAAAAATATATTATTAGAAATATCTAACATCTTTCTAATTTCATTTAACGGCTCTACAAAATGTTCAAAGGCTTCAAAAGCCGTAACCAAAGAAATATATTTTTGTTCATGACTTTCAAAACCTCTCGCAAATAAATTGGCAGTATAAGGATCATGCCAATAAAAATCAAAACCAATATCTCTCATTAATCGGGTAAAAATACCATATCCTCCTGCAAAATCGACATATTTTGCCGTTTTATTAAACAAAAAATAGATTAAAACAGAAGATATTTTAGAGAGCCTTATATTTCTATGCATGATACCCGTGTCTGAAAGATTGATAGTCTCTGTATATGCTTCTTCTAACCAATAAGGTTCCTCAGTCTGCAAAAAGCCACAATGACTACATAAATAATATTTGACCTCATATTTTTTTAATATTACAGCTTCAAATTTTTTGATTGATTGGCTTTGGCATATCTTACATTTCATGTGCGCTATTTTTTCCTTTCGATGACTAGACAACAAATTCCCATATCAGGCATCTGAAAGCCTATTCATAAAATTATTTATACCTAATTAAAGCGAATAATTTTATTAGAGGCTGTTTTGGAAAAAAATGAGAGAAGACT
>CAYFOB010000432.1:0-4119 GCA_964344525.1 uncultured Thiomargarita sp. | reverse complement strand
AAAAATGAAAATTTTATTTAAAACACTGATCATAAATCTGTTGCTAACAAGCAATCTCTTCGCAATCACTGTCTACAGCACCAAAGATTCTTTTTTAGGCGCTGGCATGTTTTATGGTCCAGGTCCTTTAAAGGATATTGAATTATTTGATGTTGTCATCAAAAATATTGGCTTTGCAACACCTGGTTATTTCATTACGCCGTTTTTTAATAATGGCAGTCAACTTCCCAATATAACGGGAGAAACCAAGTTGGAAAGCAATCCTGATGGATTTTTTTCTGATGGTGTACACAAGATCAACGAAAACCTTGATGCTGATGTGTTTGAATTGAGCGGTGTTCAATTTTTGGTTGGGGTGAGTGATAGTGGTGCTCACGCTGGACAACAAATATCCGTCATCGTTGATGAAAAAACCATGATTATGACCATGGATTTCATCCTTGATATGGGGATTGGTGAAAGTGGGATTATTAAGTTGCCTTTTTACGGAACAACGGGCGAAGTGACGATTCCTACATCAATACAAACTCAGCTCGGCATTGAAGGAGGACGTGACTATGCGGGCACCTTGCCGTCTGGTACGAAGTTGCGAGGACAACTCGGTGATTTTAATAATGATGGCATGCTTGATGGCGCTATCGTTGTGGCAGGCAATATGCCCATTGATGCCATTATGTTGCCTGGCAGCCCGTATGCACTGATTCGGTATTTTGAGACTGATCTTCCCTATGATGGCGAAATTTTGGGGCAATTGGCAAAAACATCTGAACAGGTACCAGTACATATTGAGCCACCCTTAAACAAATAAACTTTTGCAAAGCGACCACTTTGCAACATGAGCATAGTAAAATGTTAGACAACAAAATTTTTCAAAGCAATTCAAAACTTGGACGACTTTATACCACAGTAGCGATTTTAGCCGCTTTTGTGCTGGCTAACTCTCTTTTTTTGGTCACCAATAGCCATTTTGAGCTAAATGGTAGTTGGTTAATGTTAGACAACAAAACCACAGCCTATCAACACATATTGCTACTACATTTGTTATTTGGCTCTATTTTGGGCTTGCTACTGATTCTATTTATCGCATGGCATATCAAACACTCACTGAAATATTTTAAAAACAATCTAGCTCTCCTCACAACGGGTATCTTGTCGGCATTATCTATTTTGGTGATTGTAGTAACAGGGATTATTTTGGCTGTCTATGCTAATAACGATAAAAATGCAACGGTATTTGTTTTACACCAAATTTCAACGATTAGCCTCATTGTCCTTTTTTTATTTCATCGAATACTGAGGATTAACGAAGAAATTAAACCCAAATTAAAAGCCTTTATATTAATATTGCTATTTTTGGGCATATTATTTCATTTACCTCATTTAACCGCTTTTTACCAGCAAGATAATGTTAGCGCCGAAAGCACTGAAACGGAATATTTTTATCCCCCTTCTAGGGCGCAAACATCAAGCCCCTTTTTTCCGGCGCTTGTAAGTACAGCATCAGGGGACAATGTTGTGTCTGCTGAGAAAATCCTTGGTAATGAGATTATTCCAGCAAATCTCATTAAATCTGATATAGAAACGACAGGATTTGTCAAATCCATTGAAATTGGGGCACAAAATTGTGTCGAGTGTCATGCCGATACGGTTAAACAATGGGCACAGTCTGCGCATCGGTTTTCATCAATGAATAATCCTTTTTATGAGGCAAGCATCATTTTTCTGCGTGAGAATGCTAAGGAAACCAATGAATTTATTGAGGAGTACACAAATGGCGCTGACTCAAATGCGGCTTTTATTAAATCTAAATGGTGTGCCTCTTGTCATGATCCCGCTTTGCTTTTTACAAATAAAATGGAAAAAACGATTGAGAGGGAGTCTAAATTTTCCCAAGCTGGGCTCACATGCCTTGCCTGCCATTTTATTTCAAATACCCATGATATTACGGGAAATGGTAATTATGTTTTTAATGATAAAGCCGCTAATCCTTATCCTTTTTCGGACATTGAAGGTGGGATAAAGGGCATCGTCAAAAATTTATTGATTAAAGCTAATCCAGAGGCGCATGCTAACGCCCTGATCACACCATTTTTTAAAACGGCACAATTTTGTGCCTCTTGTCATAAAGTAAGCCTTAACGAACCTATTAATAATTATCGTTGGATTCGTGGACAAAATGAATATGATAGTTGGCACAATAGTGGTATTGCCCACAACGCCTCAAGCACTTTTTATTTACCAGACAAAGTGAGGAGATGCCAAGATTGTCACATGCCACTTGTCAAAGTCGAACAGGGCGACATGGCAGCAAAAAATGGTTTGATACGTTCTCACCTTTTTCCTGCCGCCAATACAGCGCTACCTCATATTAGGGGGGATTATGAAACGGTGGCTGAAATTGAAGATTTTATGAAACGTGGGAGACTATACGTTGAATTTGCCAGTTTGATAACGAGTCAAGGGCAATATATTGGCCCTCTGAGTAGCACCCATCTTGCCCTCAATCGAGGCAAACAGTATGAAGCCCATATCGTTGTGCGCAATATGAACGTGGGGCATGCCTTTCCAGGGGGGACAATTGACTCCAATGAAAGTTGGGTTGAAGTCTCTTTGATCGGTGAAAATGGGGAAACGGTTGCAATCAATGGTGTCACTGATGAGGCTGGACATCTTGAAACCAATGTACTAGCGTTCAAAGCCTTATTTATTGACAAAAACGGCAATCCGGTGCTCAAGCGAAATGCGCAGGATATGGTCACCACGGTTTTTAAACGAGTCATCAATCCTGGGAGTTCAGATGTTGGGCGCTATCAATTGACAATCCCAACCTCTTATACTGGCAAAACAATCACGCTTAAAGCCAGATTATTATGGCGAAAATTCAGTCAAGATTATATTGATTTTAGTTATAACATCAATAAAAAAGGATTCAAAGGTTTAGCGCCCCAATTGCCAATCAATGTAATTGCAGAAAGCACCGTCAAAATCAACGTGACAGATGATGTAGAACAAGTCACAAAAACAGCGCGCATTCAAAAAGAATGGCTAAAAGTCAACGATTATGGCATTGGCCTGTTTCTCCAAAACGATAATGTGATGGCAATCAAAGCGTTCAAGCAAGTGACCACATTAATGCCCAACAAAGCGGATGGTTATAGAAATGTTGCGCGCGCTTTAATACGCGAGGGCAAACTTGATGAAGCCTATTTATGGCTAGATCAATCACTGGCATTAAATCCAGATGATCCACAAACAATATGGGTTGTGGGACAAGCCAAACTGAAAGAAGGTGAATATGAGGAGGCGATAGCCGCCTATTCCAAAGTCATTGCCGTTTTTCCAGAAGACAGAAAAGCCTTACAAAATCTGGGACGAGCGCATTTCATATTAGAAAACTATGAACAGGCAGTCAATTTCTTTAATCGCGTACTTGAGATTGATCCTGAAGATTTGATGTCTCATTACCACTTAATGCAAATTTACGCAGAATTGGACGACGAACAAAAAATGACAAAACACGAGTCCGCCTATTTGTATTACCGCAAAGATGATAATGCAAAAGCGCTCACTCGAAAATTTCGCGCCAATCATCCAAACTCAAATTATGCCGCTCAATCGGTGCGCGTTTATCAGCTGAAAGAGGCAGGAGTACAAAAGGAGCTCCAATAATTGCGCAAAGCGCCGCTTCGCTTTGCTTTGCACTCCATGACACAGTTGAATTGGACTGCAAAGCGAAGCGGCGCTTTGCATGGAAGTGCGTAACATCAGTTAATAATATTGATTGTTCTCGTTTCCAAACTCCCACTTCTCTGCTATTATTTTTAAAGCACAAAGTGTTGCTTTGTACTCCAAAAAAAAAACCTTGAATTTATTGGAGCAACGCTTTGTAGGTTTTTTGGCTTAATTTAATAAAATTGCAATATAAGCAAATATTAATATAAATTTTAACGCTTGACATTATTTTTTTTTTTAGCTATTCTGTGCAAAATGACTTTTTGATAAAGGTGATAGGGCTAATTGTTTAACCCCAAAGTTTTTACCAAAAGTCTTTTTGATGATAAAGGTGATACTCGATGTTCAAGTTAGTAAATAAAAATATTATTAAGTACTAATATAGGA
>CAYFOB010000431.1:0-4124 GCA_964344525.1 uncultured Thiomargarita sp. | reverse complement strand
CAGCTTGATAGCCACCGGTGATGAAGTAGATCGTTGTAACGCTTCTAGGACATTGGGGGTGTTGCGAGATGTGGATGCAATACCAACCTTGACTCTGTGTTTGCGGGACGAGGATATAGATGTTTCAATAGATGCCGCAGAGGCGCTGGGGCGCATTGGAAACCCTGACGCTATTCCGTCCCTTTTAGAATCATTGAGGCATGATCCCAGCGGTGAGGTCAAAACCGCCATCGTTGATGCTTTGGGCAAAATCGGTGGACAACACGTCATTGCGCCTTTACTAGAAATTGCTAAAAGTTGTCCCGATGGTATGGCTTGGGGTGAAGATTGGAACGATTGGTGGGATATGCAGCTAAAGGCGGTAGAGGCGTTGGGATGTTTACGTGTCAACGAAGCTGTGCCCGTCCTGGTTGCTATTTTAGATGATGAAGAAAGCCAAGACATTGAAAGTGAGGTACTGAAGGCTCTAGCCCTGATTGGGGGACAGGGAGAAAAAGTGCTGATCAAGCGCTTAGAAAAAGGATCGCCAACAGAGCGTCGCCGAGCAGCCATCGCGTTGAGGTTTTCCAATGGGACAGAAACACGCAAGGCCTTGGCGCGCGCGATGGTGGATAAAATGAGTGACGTGCGCGTTGCCGCTATTCGCACGCTTGGAAAATTGGGCGCCTCTCAATATTTGGATGTTATGCTGCGGTTTCTCAACGATCCTGATCCAGCAATGCGACGTGCTGTTGTTGAAGTGACCACAAATTTGCCGATCAAGGCTGAAATGATGCCAAATAAGCTTGCGCCCTTGCTCGGCGATTCAAATGCGGCAGTACGGGCTGCCACCTTAAATGCGTTGCGTGAAATAGGACAACTTTCCCAGGAAATGCTTGGGCAAATCCGACAATGTCTCACCGATCGAGATAACACCGTGGCCTCTGCAGCGTGTCTCTTGCTTGCCCATCATGGCGACCACACAATATTACCTCAGCTGCTACAGATATTATCTGATCAAGCACGTGATGTCAGCTTGCGTAGCCAAGTCGCAACAGCACTGGGTATTTTAGGGGATGCTGAGGCGATAGACATTTTGGCTTGGGCAATCAAAGATGAAGCGCAACCTGTTCGATTAGCGGCATTGAATGCCCTGATGCGGTTAGAAAAACAACCTACCCCACTAGACATAGTAATCACAGCCTTAAAAGGTGAAATTGTTGTAGCCCCACCAGATAAAACGGATAGTGAGAGGCCAAAAATTGAAGAACGCCCAGCCATGTCCACGCTTGACGCTATTGCGATGGAGGCTGCTTTGCCAATGGATGAACATCCTGATGATTTTTCTGACGAAATCCAAGAATATATAGATATCGCTGAAGAAAATATTGAATTGGGTGAACGTTTATTTGTTCCTCAAAAATTGGAGGTCGCAGCTGACGTGCGCCACTTGAGTGCCCGTATTTTAGGGGAAAGTGACCAAGCAGTCGGGGCATTGATTGATGCACTTGATGATGATGATCCTGTTTTACGTCGAGAAGCTGCAAATTCTTTGGGACAAATCGCACGTCGCTCACCTGAAACCAAAGAACTGGCAAATGCTTTTGATCGTTTAGTAAGCCATCTGGGTAGTGGTGATTGTGAAATGCGTTTGGCTTGTGTGCGTACTTTTGGGCTATTAGGCAACAAGGCAGCCATACCAGCTCTCTCTGCCTGTTTACAAGATGAAGACAGCAGAGTTTGTATACAAACGATTCAATCGTTAATGGCAATTATCCCTGAACAAACGCCAGCCATCATTGCACAATTCATCAAATTATTAGACAACGCAGATTTTGGTGTACGTAAGGCGGCAGCCTCAGCTTTGGCCACATTGCGACACACAGAGGCGTTGGATGCAATGATTGATGCCGCTTTTGCCAATGAAGGCGCAATCGCTCGTGACATGGGAAAAGCCCTGCGTCTTTTAGATGCTGAACAAAGTAGCACTCAGCTACTGAAAATGTTAGAAAGCGTTTCTGACAGTAGCCATCGACGTGTTGTTATTGAAATGCTTGAAGAAATATTTTTAACCAAAAAGGAGCACTTGTGAGAAACTCTCTTTATATTATTCTTGGTTCAATCATAACCTTGTCCTTACCAGTCAACGCGGCTGAATACGAAGAAATATCAGTTAAGAATGGGGGCACCATCACCGGTAAAGTCACCTTCAACGGTTCAGAAGCAGAGGCTGAGGAGCACAGCAGAGTGTACACCATTACCAAGCAAACTAACGTTTGTGGTACTGGCAGCCGCAAAGTGGAGTACGTGAAGCTCAATGGCAAAGCACTTAACGATGTCGTGGTTTATTTGGACAAGGTGAAAAGGGGTAAGGCGTGGGGCGAAAAAAATGCCACCATCAATCAACAGAATTGCGAATTTTTGCCATTTTTCACGGTGATGGGCAACAAGGGAGAACTCACGTCACTCAATTCTGATCCTGTGGCTCATAATATCCACACCTACGCCATCATTGGTAGAGCCAGAAAAACGCAGTTCAATCTCACACAGGCTGCGCAAGGCAGTAAAGTGAGCAAAGAAATCGCACTCAAAAGGAGATCAAACGGCATGAAGGTGGAATGCGACCAACATGACTTCATGCACAGCTTTGTGTTTGTGGCTAAAAACCCGTACTACGCGGTGGTAGCCCAAGATGGTACTTTCAAAATTGAGGATATTCCCCCTGGCAACTACAAGCTGAAAGCGTGGCACGGATATCTGAAAAATCCACGGGCGAAAAGAATCACCGTTGAGGCTGACGAAACGGAAATGGTCGATTTTGAGTACGAAAATAAAAGGAAGTAGATTGTTGATAGACATTATCGTTCATTACAAATCTATAACGGAAAGCGATTATTAATAATAAAGGATATCGCTTAGAAAATCCTCGTTTTTTATCCTTTATTATTACCAACCCTTGTCGTTATTCTGCAAATTCTAAAATTATGTTAAAACCGCAACGTTTAACCACTTTGGACAATGAATTTTGGTCACAACTCACTCGGTTGTTGGCATGGGACACGGTGTCAGATGATACTGTCATGCAAACAGTACGCGATATTTTGCAAAATGTACGTAACAAGGGGGATATTGCTTTAGTTGATTACACACGCCAATTTGATCGCCGACAGGTACAAGAGGCACAAGAACTTATCCTCTCTAAGGAACGCTTGCAAAGCGCTTTGAACAATTTGGATAAAACCCAGCGTCAAGCCTTAGAGCAAGCCGCCGAGCGTATTCGCAATTATCATCAACACCAAAAACAAGAATCTTGGCAATACACCGAAGCCGATGGTACGATGTTGGGGCAACAAATTACCCCTCTTTTTAGGGCGGGTTTATATGTGCCCGGTGGCAAAGCGGCTTATCCATCTTCATTACTGATGAACGCAATACCTGCCAAAGTCGCAGGAGTAGATGAAATTATCATGGTGGTGCCTGCGCCTGACGGCGTTTTGAATGATATAGTATTAGCGGCGGCGGCTATTGCCGGGGTTGATAAAGTGTTTAGCATTGGGGGGGCGCAAGCGATTGCAGCGCTCGCTTATGGTACGGCAACAGTGCCCAAGGTTGACAAAATTGTGGGTCCAGGTAATATCTATGTCGCCACCGCTAAAAGTATGGTATTTGGTGTGGTTGGCATTGACATGATTGCTGGACCTTCAGAAATTTTAGTGATTTGTGATGGGCAAACCAATCCAGACTGGGTTGCGATGGATTTATTTTCACAAGCGGAGCATGATGAAGAGGCTCGCGCCATTTTAGTTAGTCCTGATACCTCCTTTTTGGATGCTGTGCTAGACAGCATCAACCGCTTGATTGACAAAATGCCACGCGCTGAAATTATTCGTACTTCATTAACCAACCGGGGGGCTTTGATACAAGTCAAGGATTTGAATGAAGCTATTGAAGTTGCTAACTTTATTGCGCCAGAGCATTTGGAGCTATCCATTGAAAATCCTCAAGCCTGGGTATCAAAAGTTCGCCATGCTGGGGCGATTTTCATGGGGCGTTACACTGCTGAGGCGTTAGGTGATTATTGTGCAGGCCCCAATCACGTTCTACCCACATCGCGCACGGCCCGATTTTCTTCGCCGCTTGGTGTG
>CAYFOB010000430.1:319-4135 GCA_964344525.1 uncultured Thiomargarita sp. | reverse complement strand
CCAAGCAGGAGCTTGGGAACGAGGGGGCGGAAGGAGAGTGCGTAACATCAATTAGTAAGTGATTCTGTTAAAGTTGTCATTTAGATAATCTCTCTTTATTTAACCAGGTAGGGGGCAAGCTTGTTGCCCTCCAAAAAATCGTAACGATTTATTGTCTGGTAGTGTGACTTCTGCTCGTAATCTGCTGGGCAATTCATCTTCAAAGTCGCAAGCTGCTACAGCTTTTGTTCTTATGTTCCACAATGCCGTTAAAAGGTTGCTAATAGAAGCAATATAAAATTTTCGCTTGGTATTATCTAAAGGCTCCACATCTAAGTAGTACGGATAATAGAGAAATCCATCGTATTGTTCGTTGGCATGTAATGGATCAACATCATCATTCTTGATGACATCTACCTCAAAAAATGGACCACAAACGGTTCGCAATTCTATGTTGGCATTGATTGTTCGTGCAATAAAATCCAAAAGCATTTTTTCAGACATATCCGTATTGACATAAATTTTACAGTACAAGTCTTCCATATTGGCTACCTCACAAGGTTTAGTGCAAAAGTTTCAAACTGTGTTTCACTCAAACCTTGTGGTATGTAATGACTTGTCATTTTAAAACTTTTTGATTTTGCAACAACCCTATTCTCTTAAAATTCAAATTGAAAACCCAACCTCATAAAATCATCACGACTCAATGATGAAAAAATATCTTCCTCTGAGCCAAAATAATGACTCATCAAAAACCTGAGACTCATCCTATCAGAGATACTATAATTCACGTATGGTTGAACGAGTCCACTTTGATTATTTGTAGACACTAATCCTTTAAAGCCTATTTTTAGCGTTTCATTTAAAAATTGTTTAGATAATGTGACAGTACTGACATTTTCTAATTTTTCCCGCGCCAACAGGATGGGCGATGCTAAAACGCGATCCATCGCATATTGGACAGAAAAAAACCAGTCATTGTACGAGTAATCTGCACCCACAACAAAAGCCAAATTGTTGTAACGCTCAATGCTTAATTTGCCCTGAGTCAAAACATTGAAATAACGATCAGGAAAATAGCCCAGCTCTCCGCGAAATATCCAGTCTAAAAACTGGGTATTGAAGGAGCTCCCTATCATGACTTTTTTAGGGAAAGTTTCTTTTAGCGTTAGGGTGGGTTGTTTATTTTGGAACGTCATGGCGCGGATAATAGCGTCTTGTTCATAGGTTTGTAAAAAATTCAGTGTCAATTCAAAATCATTTTCCAGTCTTGTACCCAATTCAATGCCAAAAGACACTTTTTCACCTAAATCATATTCATCTTGGGAAATATCTGAAATATTGATTCCTTGAGCATTTAAATTTTGTTGTAAACCAACGCGCGGATTTAGGGTTTCCAATGATTCATTTGAGCGATGTTCTGGTATCAATAATAACTGGGCATAAGAATTTTCCCCGGAAATTTTAAAATTTGTCATCCATAAAGATTTTTTCATTTCTGTGAAATCAAATTTTAGAAAATCCTCAAGATAAATTGGATTAATTGTATCTAAAATTCTCAAACCATCAGAATTTCCCCAAGAAACGATTTGTTTGCCCACAATCCAATCAATTTGTTCACCCCAGCCACGTAAAGTGATGTCTCGTGCTTCAAAAGTTGAACGCGTTTTTCCCTCTTCCTTATTAAAACTTGTCTCATTTATTGAATATTGAATTTCATCAAAAAGGATTATATTGAAATAATGTTCATCATTAATTTCAAAATCCGTTTCAAGATTCATTTCTAAAGTCCCTGTGGAGGAGGTGATAGAGTGTCTTAAGACTTCTAATTCGTTTTTTATTGAGATTGAGGTTTCGCCATGGCTGGTTGACGTGAGGAGTAAACCAAAAAGCAGGACGTACCAAAAACGCGACGCAGAGCATCGCAGCATGCATTCCCATGCAGAGCATGGGAACGAGAACAGTGTTCTTATTCTCGCAAACGATTTCATATCTTATCCTACCTAATCTTTTCCATCAATAAAGTGCGTTTTGCAAAAAGTGATTTAGACAAACCAACATTGTAACGAACCTTGTTGAGTTTCATAATCGTTTTGTGCTTAGTTTTTAAATTGTGTGCTGTCAAAGTCAGGGCTGTCCAGATGCCATCAATTTTTCGTAGATTTGAGGCGGTAAAATGCTTGATTAATCTGCCACGCCTGTTAAAAAAATCTTGTCGAACAATCATATAAATGTTTGGTAAAACATAAATATCTGTGCTATAAAAACCTAAAGCGCTTTTGAGGCGTCTCGTTTTGGGTTCTATTTTCAAATAATCAACAAAACCATATCCGGGTAATGAGCGTTTACTTTTCGATTTCACCACATAGTCTTCATATTCAAATCCCAGTTTGATATCTTCAAAAGTAAAATCAGTCCCAACGAAATTATCCCCCCTTTTTGAGGCAGGAATTCGCTTAATTTTTTTAAAGGCAGGTAAATACAACCACATCGAATCATTGCTATCACCTTCTCTATCAAGCGAAAGAAGCCCTACATGCCTGATATTTTTGGGGGATAAAAAAATGGTGATTTGGCGAATTAATTGATTTGCCTTTTTACCTTCTGAAAGTCGCAGGATTTTTCCAGTCCGTTTTCTAATATAACCATTCCTGTTAATCAGTTGCAAACTAACTTCCCATTCTGAATCATTCCCCTGATTTCTGTCATCAATCCGTTTTAGGTATTGTGAATCTGCACTGACTGGTAATTGAAAAATGCAATAACAACACAATAATAGAACGAATTTTTTCAATTTCATAAAAAACCTCTTTTGGGTAGTGCAATTTAGTGACAAGAATACATCAACGGGCCCATCATAAACTTGGCGTATACGCTCATAAAAATAAAAATAGCTAGTGCAAGAGGGGGTCATTTAGACAGGGATTATCTATAGTTTTTGTTTCCTCTTGACTCTCAGGTACCTTAATCTCATCCCACCCTTTAGCTGTGACAAAACGCGACAAATGTTTACGGTTATAAGTTACAACAATACCACCTATCTCCACCGCTTGAGCGGCTAAAATCACATCACCATCTAAAGACTCAAGCGAAGCCGTTGGTAAACCACTCAAACGCGCTTGTGCCCATAATTCAGCCGCTTTGAATAAAGTCTGATCAGTCAATGGTAAATAGTTGGTTTTTTCAATTAATTCCTGTAAGCGTTTCAAACTTTTTTCACTCGCCTGTTTTTTCTTGATTAAATGGAGTAATTTACGGCGCAATTCATAATCCGCAATGGCGGGCACGTAAACTTTGAACAACTCTGGTTGTGTTATTATTCTCTCCAACCAATCAACCACAGGTTTATTAACTTTTCTTTTCGGATGACAAAGTTGCCCAAGAATGTTGGTATCTAATAACAACAATATTATCATAATGCTCTTTCTAATTCTTGTTCCAACAAACCACCCACACGTTCATCATAATCAGCGTCTCCATTTTCTAATTGTTTTCGTAATAGCTTCGCTAATTCAGAATAACGCTGGCGTCGTTCAGCTAATTCGTCTGATGTTTCAAGTTGTTGTATTCCGCTCACACGTAAGACATTACCACGCTTCAGATAGGCTTTAGCCAATATTTTACGCTTTTCAGTAACATTTGAAGGTAATTGATTTGCTAAACTAATCGCTTGATCATAAGACCACAATGCTTTTTCTAAGGCTTGATTTTCCACTGGTTCTAAAGCTTGTAACACTTCACCACGATTGAGATAAGCCCAAGCTAAGGTTTGCCGATTGCCGTCATCCAGAGAGAGACTCTTTACAATCTTGATGGTTTCCTCGTAGGAGGCTAATG
>CAYFOB010000430.1:0-309 GCA_964344525.1 uncultured Thiomargarita sp. | reverse complement strand
TTTAAGGTCATCAGAGGGCCTATTTTATCATTCATTTCAAGGTTTTTTATCTCTGTTTTCATATTTGCTCACCTCATGAAATTGATAAAAATACATTGTTTTCAACATGACGAAATTGAAGCAATCCCATTCCCCCCAGTGCCAATTTTTCACTTGGTGGATTGAGCGGAATGAAGTCTGTGTTATCTTC
This sequence comes from uncultured Thiomargarita sp., assembly GCA_964344525.1. Lineage (GTDB taxonomy): Bacteria > Pseudomonadota > Gammaproteobacteria > Beggiatoales > Beggiatoaceae > CAYFOB01. The sequence continues at coordinate 119 of CAYFOB010000430.1, read as the reverse complement.
CAGTGTCACGTTCGCCCCGAGTATTATGAATCTGCACTGGCTGGTAATTGAAAAATGCAATAACATATAACTCGATGTTCAAGTTAGTTAATTAGAATATTATGATATTTTAATAAAAA
>CAYFOB010000429.1:3854-4152 GCA_964344525.1 uncultured Thiomargarita sp. | reverse complement strand
GTGAGATAGAAATTCTCACGCACGGTTCTGAAGACGAGTTGGATATGGCGACATATTCGATTTAGTTTAACAAAACGTTATCAAGAAGCGCTACGAGTTTTCAATGAGGCCATTGCTAAAGCGCCTGATTTTGCAGGCGCTTATGCCAATCGAGGCATACTTTATGATTGGATGGGGCAATACGAAAAAGCGCTGGCTGATTACGAACAGGCACTGCAAATGGATAGAGAACTTGGGGAGGGTCCTAGTTGGATAACCCGTTTTTTTCGTTTGCAACCAGAAAAACCGCCTACCATTC
>CAYFOB010000429.1:0-3844 GCA_964344525.1 uncultured Thiomargarita sp. | reverse complement strand
CTATTTACGAGAACAATTGGCTAAACCCGAATCTGAACGCTTATTGCGTGTGCCAGAGGAAGATGAAAAACAGCGCCCTTATAAAATGTAACACTCTGATCAAAACCAGCTTCAACCTGCCAGGTCTGGTTTTGAATCAAAAAATCCTTTAGGCAAAGGATCAATAAATTCACCATTTTTGTCAATTCTTAATTGCGACAGCTTAACGCCTTCCATTTCTCGTTCAACGTAAATCATGGAAATTTGTTCTGGTTGCAATTCAAATACCCCATTGGGCAATTCATTTTGATGGGTTTCTCTGATCCTTTGCAAAAATCTAAGCAGTAAATGCTCGCTGTGGGTTTCTAGCAGAAAGACTTGTCCTGTTTTGGCAATTTGGCTGATAAAAAGATCAGCCAGCGTGACTTGGATTGTGGGATGGATGAGTAATTCGGGTTGTTCTATGGCGACAATTTGTTGAAATTTGTTGTTGTCTAATGCTGCTACAATGACAGGTAACAGTTGAGAAATTCCAATTCCTACATCTTGGGGGCGTACTTCTAAGTCTGTCGCTTCTTCAATCAAGACTAGACGACGGTGGATGGGTAATTTTTCGACCCCAGGAGAAAGTAAGTCTTTTAAGAAATTAATATCTAATTCTACATGCTGTCTCATTTGCAAACGATAGCCCGTTTTGAGACGAAGCATCCATGTGTTGATTTTATCCAAAAAACTTTGATCAGCGTGGCATAAAGTATTCCACGCTCTGATGCCATTTGCCCAACAAGCTTCATTGGGCGATAAGCTTGGTTCAAAATTTCTGGGCGGAATTTGGCGAATGGCGCCCATATGACGGAATTGGCGCAGAATATCTTTGAGTATTTCTCCTGGACCAATCGTGATTTGACTGAGCAAGTATTCAGAGTAAACATCACTCTCTTTTCCTAAAATTTTCACCAATTTTTCTTCTGTGATTTCAAAAGCTTTTCCCCAGGTTGGTAATGCAGCCAGGTTGGCGACGGCAATTTTTGCCCAAGCCTTTTCCTCTAAATCCACATCGTTTGAAAAGAGAGGACGTATCAATGGATGGGTGAGTTTTCCTTGAAGAGAATGCACCCTATCATCTTCAGAGGTGACGATTTTGGCTATTTCTACGCCATTAATGCCGACTTCATAAGCTCTTAAAACGGCTTTTTTTGAAGATCTGTCCCATTTTAGAGTTAATTTAATCCATGCTGTTTTGACAGCTTCATTGAAATTAATTTCCAAATATTGATCAGAATATTCGGGCAAATTGATTGTTGATAAATCAATATCAAATTGCATGACTATCGGCAAATTCAAATTATGCTGGTAAACCAGATTTTTAAATCCCCCCAAATCAATCACATCACCTCCATAAAGAGTACGATCAGGATTAAAATTATTACGTTCTAAAATTTCGCAGGCATAATGAATCGCTTGCATGATAGTGGTTTTGCCAGCACTATTGTTACCAAACAATAAAGTAATGGGTTTTAAGGCGATACGCACAGGATAGCGAATGCCTTTGAAGTTTTGCAGCGTGATGGCTGTGAGGGACATTTTATATTTTTCCTTTTTAAACGACAGGGATTTATTATAATACTCGATGTTCAAGTTAGTAAATAAAAATATTATTAAGTACTATTATAATAGGAATAACTACAAGGATTACTTTTAATAAAGGATAACCCCCACCGATGAGGTGGTTTTGACTTATCCAAAGTAATCCTTGTAGTTATTTTTTCCGTGTTTAAGTCAAGATGCCTTTGTCATGTGCGATTTGTAATCCTTTAGCAATTTTTATGCCCACAGCAATAAATAAGTCAATAATGGCTTTGCTAAGCAACTATGCGCAGTGCAGAGCGCTTACGCATTGCGCGGGGCAACAGTGTAAAAAAAAACCATTATCATGTTACCTCAATAGACTTGTCCCTAAATCATTTTGAACTGTGATTCTTATCATAATAATCATATCAATCACATAAATCACAGTTCAAATAATATTGCTTTTTTTAGGATCATGCCGCTTAATATATTTTTTACACATTTTACTAAAAACTGACATGCCTGGAGAAACATGAACAAATTTGCTATTCAAATTGATCCAATGAGCGGGGAAAAATATATCAATGTTCCTTTTAAAGGACAGCAATTAGCCGAACATCCAATCTATAACAAAGGCTCGGCATTTTCTGATCAAGAACGCGAAATGCTTGGTTTGCATGGGCTTTTTCCAAGGCATAATTCCACTATGGCAGAACAGCTTAGCCGGGTCTATGAAAATTATTCCTTGAAAAACACGCCAATTGAAAAATTCATTTTTTTGCTCAGTTTGCTTGATCGTAATGAAACTTTATTTTATCGTTTGCTCCTCAATCATACGGAGGAAATGTTGCCAATTGTTTATACGCCGACGGTTGGTGAAGCAGCTAAGACTTATAGTCACATGTTTCGTCGTCCTAGAGGGTTATACATTCCTGCCAATCAAATTTCGCAAATTGACACAATCTTGGCTAATGCGCCGTTTTCCAACGTTAATCTTATTGTTGTGACTGATGGAGAGCGCATCCTTGGTTTGGGTGATCAAGGAGTTGGGGGTATGGCAATTCCGGTGGGTAAAACCAGCCTTTATGTTGTCGGTGCCGGTATTCATCCGGCTTTGTGCTTACCTATCTTGCTTGATGTTGGAACCAATAATGAAACACTGCTCAAAGATCCACTTTATTTAGGGCTCAGACACGAACGCTTAACCGGTGATAATTATGATAGAGTGATTGAAGAATTTGTGAAGGGTGTGAAGCGCCATTTTCCGCATGCTTTATTGCAATGGGAAGATTTTGGCAAGCATCATGCTTTGCGTTTATTGAACCATTACCGGGAACGTATTTGTTCTTTTGATGATGACATTCAGGGCACAGGCGCTGTCACTATTGCGGCTTTGTACGCGGCTATTTATGGCAAGAATGAAAAGCTCAAAGAACAGCGTTATGTGTTTTTTGGATTTGGACAAGCCGGTTATGGTATTGCAACGCTCCTGGTGCAGGCAATGATGGAAGAAGGATTGAGCATGCAGGCTGCAAAAGAACGAATTTATGCTGTTGCACACAATGGTTTAGTTTTTGGTGATATGAAACCTCATGAATATCAAGCCCCTTTTGCCCAACCGCGTGCAATCACCCAAGGTTGGCAAATTCGTCAACCTGAGAAAGTTGATTTTTTTGAGACAGTACGGAATACTCAGGCAACAGTCCTTATCGGCACTTCAGGTATATCAGGTGCATTTAGTGAAGAAATTTTGGTGCAAATGGGCAAAAATACTGATAACCCCGTCATTTTTGCACTTTCAAACCCAACCACGAAATGCGAATGTACACCTGAAGAAGCATTTCAAGCAACCAATGGGCGTTGTCTGATTGCCACAGGTAGTCCGTTTCCAGGCATATCACAATGCAACAACATGTACATTTTCCCAGGCGTTGGTTTAGGCGCTATTCTTTCTATGACTCCAAAAATCACTGACCAAATGTTTGTTGTTGCATCAAAAGCGCTTGCTTCTATGGTGCCACAGGCGCTGGCAGTAAAAGGAGTACTCCTGCCTGATATTCAGGATATTAGAAAGGTATCAGAAAAAGTGGCCATTGCCGTTGCCAAGGAGGCGCGTGATATTGGTTTGGGAATCCGTTTACCAGATGACAAATTAAGCGCTCTCGTGAAACAAGCGATGTGGGAACCTGAATATCTTCCTTATCGGTATGAAGTTTAACCCTCAGAGGAATAACGGAAAGCGATTACTTTTACTCGATGTTCAAGTTAGTTAATTAGAATATTATGATATTTTAAT
>CAYFOB010000428.1:2761-4170 GCA_964344525.1 uncultured Thiomargarita sp. | reverse complement strand
TTCCTATATTAGTACTTAATAATATTTTTATTTACTAACTTGAACATCGAGTAACTAGAAATTTTCAACTGATGACTGAACTTCACAATCCACACCTGTATGTTTTATTGGTATTTGATGGGAAATATTTGTTTGTTCCTCAAGATGAGGTAGAATCTGTGGAAATTATTGCGGATGTGCAAATGACACGCACGTTTGAAGGTGCGGTGGGATGGTTTTTTGGGCATGGGTTAGAATCGCCTGTGTTTTGTTTAGGTTCCGATTTATCTTTATTGTTAGAGGTACCAAAAAACCGTGAATATTTGGTTTTACTGAAAGCGGAGGTGCAACCTTTAGGGATTACTTGCGATGAGGTGGAAAATATCAACTTCAAAAAGGAACTTCTCCACCCACAAGATTTGCCAGTTGTGATGAAAATGCCACAATCACCTATCAGCCAATTGCTGAGTTATCAAGATCAAATAGCTTGTATCTGTCATGGTGCGGCTTTGGTAAAATATTTGTCAGTTATCAGTAAACAGTTATCAGAAAACCAATTGACATAAATTGAAAATGATTGAAGAAGTTGCAAAAACCAGTCGTGCGTGGCTATTGAATTTCGGTGGCGGTTTGCAAGCTGCAGTAGGACACCATGAAATGTGGCAAGTGCTTATATCACCGACCTTATTTGATGTACCTGGCACCCCACGCTATTGTAACGACGTATTGATTTTTCAAGAGCAAATTTTGCCTGTGCTGAATGTGCCCAATATGTTGTTAGAAGGACAAAAAATTATTATAGTAACGAGTAGAGTGGTCGGAATTGCCGTTTTCCAAGAGGATCCCAACCTTCCTGTCCATTATGGTGGCATGTATTTGGCAAGCATGCCCCTGAATATTTATGTCAGTGATGAGCAAGTTTGTGATTTGCCAGATCATCAAAAATACTGGGAACCTTTGACGTTATCCTGTTTTTCCCGTAATGGTGTAGCCATTCCAATTATTGATCTGGCGTATTTGTTTTCTGATGAATTTAATACCATTAAACAAGCCGGACAAAAGTCAGTTGTTTAGCTATAGATATCGTCCCCCCTTTCAAGAACCTTGATAGATCGATTACGGGAAATCGTTTTTTTTGATAGTCTATGCTTTGTCCTTACCACCTATTTATTGGCTCATGGGGCGAATTGTGTGATACCACAAAAACGGGTATAAATCGCCCCATGAGCCAATAACTTTATGCACTTTTCATGTGTGTAGTTATTAATAATAAATCTCAATCGTTTTTAACGAGGTAAAATTATGCCATCTATTGTTTATTTTGGGGAAGTATTGGAAGCCGCAGATCAATTATCACTAGAAGAACAAGAATCCTTAATGGAAATTTTGTCTCGTCGCCTGAGAGAGCGACGACGTGCTAAAATAGCTAA
>CAYFOB010000428.1:0-2751 GCA_964344525.1 uncultured Thiomargarita sp. | reverse complement strand
CCCCAAAACCCCAAAACCCCACAGCTTTGAAAAATATTCAAAAAGCGAGGCAAGAATACCAACAAGGACTTTGCCAAGCTGCAAGTCCTAATGAAATTATGAAGGACATTTTATCGTGAATAGGGAACTCTTAAAATCAAGTGCTTTTATTAGATCTGCAAAACACCTGGTAAAAAAGTCACCTCATCTTGCCAATGATGTTGAAGCGACATTAGAAATTTTGTCTGAAGATGCATTTCATCCTGGAACACATGATGATGTGTATTAAAAGAGATGGGGGGACAAATATTGACAAATTTATGGAATGTCAAAAAATGAAAAAATCTATCAAGCCAACTAATTTCAAAATATCTATATGAATTGGTAATTTATTTTTAAACAATACAAGTTTTTCTAGATATTAAGCTGGAAAAAATTCTCAAAAACACAAACTGATAGGAGGTAAGATGCTTTGTCCAATCAAGTTCCATTCTAATGATTTTCTTCGCAAGCCCAGCAACAACGATATCCCCCTAATAACATGAAATTTTTTAATGAATTTCGTATTTCACAATCGCAACAAACGGCCACCACTGCTAAGGAACGCTTAAAAATTATCATTGCGCATGAACATCATCATGGTTTGGATACTGATTATTTACCTAAGTTACAAATAGAATTGCTAGAAGTGGTCAGAAAATACGTTGTTATTGAAGATGAACATCTAAAAATACATATTGATAGAGAGGGTGATTATGAAATTTTAGAACTAAACATTATTCTGCCTGATATGAGAAAACAATAATCGTGATGTGGGCAATGAGGTAGAAAATTAAAATTTGTTCTTTCATTCCAGCAATATTTTTATTATAGCGATAAAATAGAAATCTGTTGACATGTCTATATAATCAGACTATATATAAACGGTTGTATCAAATCAAAACGTCAGACGTGTTAATATGATGAATCAATCAGTTAAATGGTATAACAGTTTAAGTTTTTTGGGTGTTGTTACCCTATGGTTGGTTTTGGGCCTTGATGCTGCTATTTGTTGGGCCAAACCACATGAAAAAACCTTAATATTTGCGGGTGCAAAATTGCCGCTGTATTCACAACGGCAAATTGTCTATTATTAGCGGCGATAGGCAGAGCTTGGGTTATAAAAGGTCCAATTTGGATTTTACATTTACCACGCACACTGTTAGGATTGAAGAAGGCATGTCCTTTTATATGTCAACCGATGGTTTTTTGGACCAACTGGGTGGCCTCAAACGTTTTTCTTTTGGTAGTAAGCGTTTTAAAAATCTGTTGATGGAAATTCGCCACTATGCTTTTGACAAGCAAGCTGATAGAATGCTCCGAGTTTTTCACGAATACAAAGCTGATCATGATAGACAAGATGATGTGACAGTTGTGGGTTTTGGGTTTTAAGTACCTGTTCATGAATTTTACCGCATTTTGGAGTCCAAAGCAGCGCTTTGGACATAAGTTTCCAAAGCGCTGCTTTGGACTCCAAAATACCTGAAAATTCATGGTTCAGTACTTAATGTTATGAAAGTGGTTATGAGGATTATCTTAAAATGCTGGAAAATCTTTATTATTTGAAAACGGAACTGGAGACGCAGGGCATCTTTTTTTGTTTTAGTGGTCCGGTGTCACAAGCACTTTTGATGGAAATTGGTGATACTTTGAGAAATAAAATGACGCTGGAGAAAACCAGCCCCTCGACTATTCTCAAAGTTTTTGCGATGCTTGTAGAACAAGCGCAAAACATTATCCATTATTCTGCAGAAAAAATTCCACCAGGCAAACCTGAGGAAGGCGAATTGCGTAATGGCATCATTGTCGTTGGTTACGAAGATGGACATTATTATGTGGTATGTGGCAACATGGTAGAAAATGAAAACGTCGATTTTCTTCGTAGTCATTTGGTGAAATTGCAAACGATGTCTAAGGACGAGCTCAAGGACTATTACAAACAACAGCGTCGAATTGGTCCTCATGAAAACAGTAAAGGGGGGGGATTGGGCTTTATTGAATTGGCAAGAAGATCCGTAACTCCACTTCAATTTGAATTTAGAAAAATTGACGAAAAGTTTTCATTTTTTTCTTTTAGAACAGAAATTTAGGGAGAACGTGGTCATGGACAGTTTAAAAATAAAAGCCACCAACCATACACCTGACGTCGATTTTAACGCTGAGAACAATGTACTTGAGATTAAAGGTGAATGTTATCCAGAAAATGTCGCAGAATTTTCGGCCCCCCTTTTTTCTTGGGTTGAAGAATATTTGAAACAAATTGAAAATCAAGCAGTTACAATGAATATTGAACTTGCTTATTTCAATAGTAGTACTTCAAGAATGTTACTGGATTTTTTTCTCAGATTCGAGAAAGAAGTAGTAAGCAATGGTAAGAATATTACCATCAATTGGATTTATGATGCGGACAATGATTCTGCCGAAGAATTTGGTGAAGAATTTCAAGAAGATCTAGAATCATTGACTTTCAATTTAGTTCAGAAGTGATCCTGTTCTGAAACAAGGCCATAGAATCAATCAAGAAAATGCTATATGAAAACCTGTCAGGCTTTAAAAACTTGACAGGTTTAGAGTGTACGCATCAACCGCTCTCATAACCCCCTTCGATTATCCCCCCAAATGATACCATTCTACATGCGTTGATGGGTAAAAAGCCTAGCAAAACGACAAAATTCTCCCCTTAAGAGGCTGTTTTGGAAAAAATGAAAAGTCTTTTTCAGAAAACGAGAAAGA
>CAYFOB010000427.1:0-4177 GCA_964344525.1 uncultured Thiomargarita sp. | reverse complement strand
ATATTTTTATTAAAATATCATAATATTCTAATTAACTAACTTGAACATCGAGATTTACAAATTTTTAGATAAGAGGTTCACATGAGGTTTACTTTTCCTGGCTTAACATCTCAAGAAATTGAGATTGCCCGTACACAATACGGCTCTAATGCCATCACCACAATAGACCAAGAAACATTTTTGGACAAATTATGGGGTAATTTTAAGGATCCCATCATCATTATCTTAGTTTTTGCCTTAGGCATCACCGTCATGCTAACGATTTTTGGCTATACAGAATGGTATGAAAGTCTTGGTATTGCGGTTGCGGTTTTTATAGCGACTTTCGTGGCGACATGGTCTGAACACAGCAATGAAAATGAATTTCAAAAATTGCTGCAAGAAGCCTCCATGATTAAAGTGAAAGTTTTTAGGAATAATCTGTTAATTGAAATCAACATTGATGATTTGGTTGTAGGTGATCACATCTTGTTACAACCTGGTGATACTGTACCCACTGATGGTGTTTTAGTTGCGGGTCATGTCATGGTTAATGAGGCGTCTTTGACAGGGGAGTCGGAGCCCATTCGTAAAAATGCAATAGTTGAAAGCGCCTCTGATTATGAAATTTGTGAAGAAAACAATTTATTTAAAGAGACGTTAGTTGAAGATGGTGAGGCAGTCATGAAGGCGACTGCAGTTGGTGACAAAACCCGCTATGGTGAAACCATGAAAGAAATTGTGAGGGCTGAAAATCGTTTGTCACCATTGCAAGAAAAGCTCACGACACTTGGTCAACATATCAGCACCTTTGGTTATGTTGGTGCAATTTTCATTTTTATCGCCTTTATGTTGAATCATATCTTCCTACAAACAGAGGGTGGCTTATTAACCTATTTTTCCCAACCCCCAGGAGAAATTGTCAGTCATGTTGTCACCGCCATGATTTTGGCTATTATCATTATTGTTGTTGCTGTGCCTGAAGGTTTGCCTATGATGATTGCAATGGTATTGGCTTTAAACATGCGTAAATTGTTGTCGGTTAAAGTTTTGGTGCGTAAATTGTTAGGTATAGAAACAGCAGGCAGTTTAACCGTATTGTTTAGCGACAAAACGGGCACACTCACTCAAGGACATTTGGCGGTGGAAGAATTTTTAACGGCTAAAGCTGAACATTATCATAAGCTTGAAGACATACCCACCCCACTCCGCGACATGCTTGCTTTTGCGGTACGTAACAATACCCGCGCCGTCATTGATACGAGTGATCCTGACAACCCTAAAATGGTTGGTGCTGATCGGACTGAACAAGCCATGTTGCGCTTTTTAGCGCCACTATTAGAACAAAAAGAGGACATTCAGATTGTCGATACGATTTCTTTTAATAGTCAACGCAAGTTTTCTGCAACGCAAGTTAAGGGTGAAAAGGCCTTAACTTTAGTTAAGGGGGCTGCGGAAGTTATTTTAGAAAATTGTACCCATTATCTTGATGGTGATGGTAATAAAGTGGAGATCATCGATAAAAATGTCTTGCTGGCACAAATGAGTGCGCTATCAAGGCGCGCCATGCGTTTGCTGGTGGTTGCGATCACTGAAACACCTATCAACAGCACCCAGGAATTACCTCAAAATTTAACATTCTTGGGTATTTTTGGCATGCGTGATGCTTTGCGCACCACGGCTTACACATCAGTTAAAACGGCTAAGGATGCCGGTGTCCATGTAGTGATGATTACTGGAGACGCCAAAGGAACAGCGCAAGCGATTGGCACCGATGTTGGGCTATTATCTGATGATGAAAAGGCGAAGGTAATTACCTCGACAGAATTAGCTGAAATGTCTGATGATGAAGTTAAACAAATGTTACCGCATCTCTATGTGGTTGCGAGAGCTTTTCCCATTGATAAAACGCGCTTGGTCAAATTGGCTAAAGAATTAGGTTGGGTTGTGGGCATGACAGGCGACGGGGTTAATGATGCACCAGCCGTTAAAAATGCTGATGTTGGTTTTGCAATGGGCAGTGGTACAGAAATGACTAAAGAATCTAGCGACATTGTGATTTTGGATGATAACTTTTCGTCTATCACCAAGGCGATGTTATATGGGCGCACTTTATTCAAGTCCATTCGCAAGTTTTTGGTATTTCAATTAACGGTCAACGTATCAGCCATTTTGGTGGCATTTTTAGGACCATTTTTTGGTTTTGATTTGCCCCTTACGATGACCCAATTGTTGTGGATTAATATTATTATGGACACTCTTGCGGGTTTGGCTTTTGCAGGAGAGGCCGCATTATCGCGTTACATGCTAGAAAAGCCCATCCCCAAAGATGAACCGCTCATCAGTACAGACATGTGGGCTGCAATTCTTGTCAATGGTAGCGTTGCCGCGCTAGTGAGTATGCTTTTTTTGACTTACACACCGATTCGTGAATTATTTTCACGGGGATTGCCAATTGATAGTCCAGAAGCGGAGGCGGTGTTTTTAACAGCCTTTTTTGGTTTTTTTGTTTTCATGCATGCTTTTAACACTTTTAATGCCCGCACCCAAGGTTTGAATTTGTTTGAACACATTTTAGATAATAAACTTTTTTTATGGGTTATTGCTTTAATTTTTTCCATTCAAACGACTTTTATTTACATAGGTGGCGAAGTGCTACGCGCCGTACCTTTGCAACCGATGGAGTGGTTGTATATGGTCATGTTTGCGTTCGTGTTGGTGCCGGTTGATTTGATGAGAAAATTGATACGTAATGCGTTCTTTGGTAATCCTGTGTTAACTCAAGCTAAATAATAGACTTGTCCCTAAATAATTTTGAACTGTGATTCTTATGATTTATGTGATTGATTTGATGAAAAAAATCAGCATTAGCACCTCATAATAATCAGATCAATCACAGTTCAAATTATTTTAAAACCACACCCCATCCACATGCCAACGTGGACGCAATGGCGCGCGCGCCATCATAAGGGTTAGCGGTTCATCGATTTTTTGTAACGGTAATTTTTCCCTGTTTGTTGGGCGTAATGACAATAATCGCTTGATACGTTCTTTAGTTGGAGGATGAGTACGCAGTAAGGAGGGTTCAGGGGAGTGATGTCCAGGTTTTAAAATTTGTTCCAATATGTGTCGTCCTTGTGTCATTTTGAGTAATGCTGATGCTAAGGCTTTTGGATCATTTAATAATTGTACAGCACCCAAATCTGCATTGTATTCGCGGGTGCGTGATAATGCCAATTGTAGTAAGTCGGTGACAATTGGCGCAAATATCAAAATAAAAATGCCTGTCCAACTCATGATTGAAATGCCAAACACCCACAAGGGTAGATTTAAAATCAACAAAAATTGTCCAATCAGTGAAAGAAAATTGGTGAGGCGGCTGGTAAGATCAGCAAATCCCATAATGCGCATGTCTTTGTTAGCAATGTGGCTGATTTCGTGGGCTAACACCGCGGCGATTTCTCGCCGCGATAAACGGCGCAATAGTCCGTCGGAAAGGGCAATCGCTGCATTGTCGTTTGTTCCAACAGCAAAGGCATTCATCACATTACTGGGGAGATAATAAAGTTTTGGGACAGCGGATAAATCAGCGCGTTTGGCGAAAATTCGTAATGCGGCATAAAGATTTGGCGCTTGATAGGGTGTAATGAGGCGAGTGCGATACATTTTTAAAACGAGGTGGGGGGAAAGCATGGGATTGAAAAAATAGAGCGCGACTGCAACCATAATGGCAAAAAAGGCAAATATGCAGCCCCCAATAAACCAACCTAATAGTCCTAAAATTATTGTGAGTGCCACAATGAGCAATACAGATTGAACGATATTGATCAATTTGTGTTTAAGCCATTGTTTTTCATCCATTTGTTTTTTTGTCCAGAATGTGCAAAGCGCTGCTTTGCACTCCAATAAATTTATGGAGTGCAACACTTTGCCTATTTAAAAATCAAATACCGTTTCCAAAGAAAAGGTTTTGACCGTTTCATCATCGCCATGAATTTTGCCATCGCCATTTTGATCCACATAAGTGGTGCGCCAATGTAATCGCAAAGCGGCTCCTTCCGCCATTTCGTAACCAAGATAAACCCCATGGAAAGTTGAAGGCGTTTTTAAGTCAAATAGCGATTTAACATTGGTTTGTTGATAATAAGCCGTAAAATCAGTCAATTTTGGAACATAACTGAGATTTAGCTTCATTTCA
>CAYFOB010000426.1:2552-4188 GCA_964344525.1 uncultured Thiomargarita sp. | reverse complement strand
TTCCCAAGCAGGAGCTTGGGAACGAGAGTGCGTAACATCAGTTAATAAAGGATAACCCCCATTAATGAAGTGACGCAAGACTTATCCCTTCTTAAAAGTAATCGCTTTCCGTTATTCATGGTTTTGGAACAAGAGTGCGTAACATCAATTATTTAATTCTCATTCCTTAGTTCAAAAAATTCAAATATTTGTTCACCCCTTCCTCCAACGTCAGAAAAGGTTTATCATAACCAATTTGGCGCAAAGCGTTGATATCCGCTTCCGTAAAACTTTGATAGCGTCCCTTTAAATTGTCTGGAAAAGGAATATATTCAATTTCTCCGCCTCCATGCCATGCAATAACTGCCTTTGCCATATCGTTGAAACAACGCGATTGCCCAGTTCCTATATTGAATAGGCCTGATTTTTCAGGGTTCTCCATAAACCATAGATTGACATTAACAGCATCATCGACATAAATAAAATCTCGCCTCTGTTCTCCATTTTTGTATCCATCACAGCCTTCAAATAATCGCACTTTGTGATTTTCACGCATTTGGTTGTTAAAATGAAAGGCAGTGCTGGACATTTGTCCTTTATGCTGTTCACGAGGTCCATAAACATTAAAATAGCGAAACCCCACAATTTGTGTTTTTGCTTTGGGTAAAAAGCGTCGCACATATTGATCAAACTGAAATTTGGAATAAGCGTACATATTAACGGGGTGTTCATATTGTCGTTCTTCTTTAAACACAGTTCCATTGCCGTACACAGAGGCAGAAGAGGCATAAATATATTGGCAACGGTTATCCAGACAATAATGCAATAATTGTTTGGAATAATCGTAATTGTTATGCATTATAAATCGACCATCCCACTCAGTGGTTGAAGAACAAGCGCCTTGATGAAAAATAATTTCGACAGGTTCTGACAATTTTTGTCCTTGACGTATCAGCTCAATAAACTCTGCTTTGTCCTGATAATCCAGAATTTGACAATCCGCAATATTTTTAAATTTAATGCCATTACTTAGATTGTCCACCACTAAAATATCTGTACGTCCACGGTCATTTAACGCTTTGACAAGATTACTCCCTATAAAACCTGCTCCACCTGTCACAATAATCATAAGTCGCTCCTTTTGATTTTTTTGATCGTTTTTGTTGTTGATTCGCCTTCAATGTAATCAATAATGACAACTTGTCCCCCATTTTGACGAACACATTCTGCACCGGCAACATTTTCTGGCTGATAATCTCCCCCTTTTACAATAAAATCAGGCAATAGTTGGCAATAAAGGCGTTCAGGCGTTTTTTCTGAAAATGGAATAACCCAATCAACACTTTCCAAGGCGGCAAGAACAGTCATACGTTGTTCTAAATTATTAATGGGGCGCTCATTTCCCTTCAATTGGCGCACGGATTCATCAGAATTAACCGCAACAACAAGCTGATCTCCTAATTGTCGCGCTTGACTTAAATAAGTCACATGTCCTGCATGGAGAATATCAAAACAACCATTGGTCATTACCACTTTTTCGCCCTTTGCTTGAGCCGCTTTGATGATGTGTTTGAGCTTGTCTTCTGTCACGATAGCCGAAGTTGCATTTTGATTGCCATGCAAAGTTTGGTCTAATTCAGCAACATTTGTTGTTGCA
>CAYFOB010000426.1:0-2490 GCA_964344525.1 uncultured Thiomargarita sp. | reverse complement strand
TTTTTTTTCCGGCAGCCAAGCTGGTGGCAAGCGTGGCGATCACTGTATCGCCAGCGCCTGTCACATCATAAACTTCTTGTGCATGCGTGGGTAAATGAAAAGGGGGGTAGCCTTGACGGATTAAACTCATCCCTTGTTCACCCCGAGTGACAAGCAAAGCTTCCAACTCCAGCGCCAGACATAATTGTTCTGCTTTTTCTGCAATGTCGGATTCGTGTTGACAATGCCCCACCACGGCTTCAAATTCAGAGAAGTTGGGGGTAATTAATGTTGCACCGCGATATTTTGAAAAATCCTGTCCTTTAGGATCAATCAAAACGGGTTTATTTGTTTTTCTTGCAAGCGAAATGAATTTTTCAATTTCAGACAATGTCCCTTTGCCATAATCTGAAAGAATTACGACTCCTACAAGGGGTAGTTTTTCACGAAATGTTTGAATTAATTGAGAAATATCGACACCCGCCAAATTATTTTCAAAATCCAAACGAATTAATTGTTGATGTTGACTCAGTACCCGCAATTTATTCACCGTTCTTATTGAGGTTATTTTTTGAAAGTAACAATCAACACCGATTCCCCCCAAATCCGTTTCCAATGATTTTGCCTGCTTATCAGTCCCAACTATCCCCAATAAATCAACATGCCCTCCCAGTGAAGAAATATTCGCAGCCACATTACCAGCCCCCCCAGGACGTTCTTCAGATTCATTGATATGAACGATTGGTACTGGGGCTTCTGGTGAAATTCTTGATGTGGTTCCATACCAATAACTGTCTAACATGACATCGCCAACGATAAGTACTTTGGCAGATGAAAAATCCAATTTCATTGATTGTTTATCCTAATTAGTGTATTATGTTTGAATTCTGATTCAGACATAAAATTTACCCCCATTGCTCCACAAAATTTGCAATCTCATTCGCTATTCTTTGTTTTCTAGCCTTGTTCCTGTGACTATTAGGGCTCAATAAAATATTTTGGCCAGATTTTAAGACCAAAACAACTTGATAAAGAAGCGTTTTAGAATTAAAGTAAGATGAAATGCGAAGTTTGACTTCCGCAATCTCCTCTAGTGGATGCTCACTCACTTGAGTTCTTATCACACCTTGCCGCTCAATCTTAAAACTACCGACTGCTTTATCAAAGGTAACTGTAATAATTTGACTCAGTTCTGCCAACAATCCAATACTAATAAAAATGCTTCCAATAAAAAAAACGAGCCAGCGGTTATCTTGTTTGATAATTAGTGATGTTTCTTGAAGGTTGTGAAGAAAAGTGTTGATTTGAGCTGTGACAGTATCTTGTTTTTCGCGGTTAACTGTGCCGTACGGTGTCAAAGGAATTTTTTCTGTTTGCGTTAACAACATCACTTGGTAGTGAGGCTGTCGAAGAAAAAAACTGTCCATCCCCCTAACATGAGTTGTCACTATCTCGGCCCCTTTTAATTCATTGAGTGAAAATATAATTTTTTGTGACATCAAAAAATAGGCCTGTTTTAATTCACAATTGCCTTGATTTACTTGCTCTCGCTCGCAAGTGAAGATTGACGCTTTGCTAAACAGAATGATTACGACTACCCCTACTATTGTGAAAAAGCTGCCCACCAACCAAAGCCCAAGAGGGCGACGTCGAAGTATCAATTGATTTGGAGGGCGTTGTATAATTTTCACCATGTGATGTGTTACCTTTTAAGTCATTTGGTAGTTGCTTGAGGTGCTGTTATCAGCTTATGTTCTCTCTCAATCAAATAGTTGATGATTTTCATCATATTGATATAACCCTTTGCTTTGTCACTGGTTAAGCGATATTTTCCATTGATAATAATGGTAGGCACACTGCGAATATCGTAATCTATTGCCATCTTCTCAGCTTGACGCATTTTGGTATCAACGTAAAAACCGTTATAGGCTTCAGTAAAGTCCCCCATAATGACACCGTATTTGGCAAAAAATCGCTGGAGGGTGGTTTCGTTGTTCATGGAGGATTTAGGTTTGTCTTCATGTATGGTACGAAAAATGGATTTATGGACTTTATCCACAACATCCAAGGCTTCAGCAGTGTAATAGGCTTTTGCCAAAGGTATTTGCCTGTCATTCTTAAACACAGCGGGCATGTACATAAATTCCACATAATCAGGTTTGGTGCTTAGCCAATTCTTCAAATAAGTCTTTTCAAAGTAATTACAATGTGGGCAGCTATACCGAAACACAGAAACAACCTCAACTTTGTCTGGGTTGTTGGTGGGTTGTGTGGGGGTTATTAATTGATATTGCCCCGCATAAGGAGCTGCAGCATGTGCAGTGATAAATAAGTTAGTTGCAAGTATTAAGCTTGTTGTGAGAAGTTTTTTCATAATTTAGTGATTGCTCCATACGTTCAAGTTTTCGGATTTTGAATTCAAAATCACTAACTACAAGGATTACTTTTAAAAAAGGATAAATCAAAAGCATGCGCGCAATTTCTTTTCGATTTTGACTTATCCTTTTTTAA
>CAYFOB010000425.1:0-4191 GCA_964344525.1 uncultured Thiomargarita sp. | reverse complement strand
CTAATCTTGAATATGAAATTATTGATAAATTTGGTCAAAAACGTCTGTTGTTAATTAATATCAAGCACCTTTCTATCAAAGAAGGTGGATTGCTTTACACTTGCTGTGACATTACTGAACACAAACAAATGTTCAAAGCTCTGCGAATATCAGAGGCTAAATTCCGTTCTTTTGCCGAAAATTCGCCCAGTTATATTTCCATTGTGGATCAAAATGGCCTCATCCAATTTGTGAATAAAACAATTTCCAATCTGTCACCACAAGAAATTATTGGACATAGCATTTACAATGACTTACATAGTAACCAAGAAAATTTTAAACGTGCGCTTGACTATGTGTTTACCACTGGAAATGTGACTTCCCTTGAATACCTTGAGGGTACTTCGTGGTATGAAAGTCATATTGGACCCATAAAACAACAAAATGGACAAATAAAAACTGCCATTATACACACCTTCAACATTTCAGAACGCAAACAAGCAGAACAAGCATTGCAAGCCAGTGAGGAAAAATACCGTCGCTTAGTGGACAACCTTAATGTTGGTATTTTTAGGACTTCCATTGATGGCAAAACTTTGAGTCTTAATAATGCAATTATTAAAATGTCGGGCGCGAATTTTACAGAAAAATTGATGCGATTTCCCGCGATAGTCAATTATGTGGATCCAAAACGAAGAGAAGAATTAGTTGCAGAACTTCGTGAACATGGAGAAGTCAAAAATTTTGAGGCAGAACTATTGCGCAAAGATGGTTCGACTTTTTATGCTTCTATTACCATTTTATTGAAATTTGATGAAAAAGGCAATCCTTTGTTTCTGGATGGAATGGTTGAAGATATCACAAAACGTAAACAAGCAGAGGACTTATTACGCCAAGAAAGAGATAAGGCACAAGCTTATTTGGATATAGCGGGCGTTATGATTGTCGCTCTTGACGGTGAGAAAAACGTTCTTCTGATCAATCAAAAAGGCTGTGAGATTTTAGGCTATTCAGAAGCAGAAATCATTGGAAAAAATTGGTTCGACAATTTTCTTCCTGCACCCTATAAAAGCGAAATCAAAAAAGTGTTTGGAAAATTGATGCGTGCTGAGATGGCACAGGTTGAATATTATGAAAATCCAATTTTAACGAATTCCGGTGAACAGAGAATAATTGCTTGGCATAATTCATTTGTGAAGGATAAAAATGGAAAAATCACAGGTATTCTTTCTTCAGGAGAAGACATTACCAAACGCAAGCAAATAGAAATGGCGCTTGCAAAAGAGCGTGCTTCTCTTGCCAACAAAGTCGAAGAACGCACTGCCGAATTAAGCCAAACCAATAAAGAACTGGCTCGTGCTTCGCGTCTCAAGGATGAATTTCTAGCTAACATGAGCCATGAACTCCGCACCCCGCTCAATGCTATTATTGTATTTTCTGAATTATTATTAGATGATCTTCAGGGGGCGCTTAACGAAAAACAGCGAAAGTCAGTGGAACACATTGATAAATCCAGCAAACATTTGTTATCCCTGATCAATGATATTTTAGATTTGTCCAAGATTGAAGCCGGGCAAATGAAATTGAATATTGAACCCATCCAAATACACGCATTATGCCAAGATTGTTTGCAATTTATCAAAACAACCGCTCATAAAAAGCGAATCAGATTGCTCAAAGCTGATGATGGTTGTGTGAGTGTTATACAAGCTGATGAGCGGGGGTTAAAGCAAATTTTGATCAACCTGTTGAACAATGCCATCAAGTTCACACCTGAAGGTGGCAAAGTTCTGTTAGAAATTATTAGCAACGAGCAGGACGATGTTGTAGAGCTGAGCATTGTAGACACTGGCATTGGCATTTCAGAAGATGATATTGAGCAATTGTTTCAACCCTTTGTACAATTGGACGGTGGACTTTCTCGCCACCAGGAAGGCACTGGGCTCGGTTTATCTTTAGTCTATAAATTGGTTGAATTGCATGGTGGTAGCATTCACGTCGACAGTCAAGTTGGGAAAGGCAGCACATTTACAGTATCCCTTCCTTGGCAAGAAAATGATCAATTTCCAATCCTTCATGATGACACCACCGAAAAGGCGGTCAATGTTCGCCATGCGGGTGCTGTTGTTTTAATAGCTGAGGACAACGAAACGAATATCATTACGATTCAAAGTGGCTTAACAGCTTATGGTTATAAAGTTATTGTTGCCTACAATGGTTTAGAAGCTATTGAACGCGCCCACGAAACTAAGCCTGCCATTATTTTAATGGACATTCAAATGCCAAGGATGGACGGTTTAAAAGCCACCAAACAAATTCGCGCTGATGCTGATCAAGAACTCGCTAAAGTGCCAATTATAGCGCTTACCGCCCTTGCCATGCCCGGTGATAAGGAACGCTGTCTTGCTGCCGGTGTAAATGTTTATTTAAGTAAGCCAGTGAATATCAAACGTTTAGTGGAAGAAATAGAAAAACAACTACCGTCGCTATGTTAATAATCACCGCCGCATTAAAAGCAGAATTACCAATAAATTGGTTGCACACGCACAATATTCCAATCTTATCTTATCAAAAATGTACGCCACACACAGAGCAAGTGGGTGATGCTGGTATTGTTGTGGTTATTACTGGCGTTGGAGTAACAGCCTCAGAGGCTTGCGCTCGCTGGATCGCAAAAAATTGGCCCGTTTTGTATGTAGTGAATATAGGTAGTGCCGGTGGCATCGCTCAAAAAAGACATTGGGTGACACCGGTTGCTGTTGCAACAGAAAATGGCGCATCAGTTAAAATTGATGTTCGTTTACCTTTTGATTGGACCATAAAGCGACAAATCGGTGGCACACTATTAACGGTTGCTCAACCGGTGTTGGGAACATTACCCGAAAAATGGAAACAATACCAATTTCTGGATATGGAAGCCGCGGCGCAGGCTCAAGTTTTTAAACAAGCCGGCATTGCTTTCCATTTGGTGAAATATGTGACTGATGATTCCTCTCAAACAGCAAAAAAACAATTTAAAGCCGCGCTAAAACAAATGCGCTACGAACTACAAACGATTTTTAGCGGATTCGTTGACATTGACGAACCAATCACAGTGATCATTCCAGTTTATAATCGTGCGCATTGTATTGGTGCTTGTTTGCAATCAGTTTTGAAGCAAACTTTAGCACCACAAGAAATCATTGTTGTTGATGATGCCTCAAAAGATGATTTAGCAACCGCGCTAAAGCCTTTCCGCCAACAAATCACTTTGATCCAAAATGAAAAAAATAAGGGCGTGTCGCATGCGCGTAATCTAGGCATTCAACGGGCTAAAACCCCCTGGGTGGCTTTTTTGGATTCTGATGATCTTTGGCAACCGGAAAAATTAGCCAATCAATGGGCTTTTCATCGTCGCTATCCCTTTTATCAAATCAGCCAAAACGGAGAAATGTGGATTCGTAATGGCGTTAGAGTCAATCCTAAACAATATCATGCCAAACCAAAGGGCTGGATTTGGTCATTTTGCTTACACCGCTGTTTGATTAGCCCATCAGCCGTGATGATTAACAAAAAACTATTGGCACAGGTTGGTTTGTTTGATGAAAGCTTACCCGCTTGTGAAGATTATGAACTTTGGTTGCGGATTACTCGTGACTATGTGGTTGGATTGGTAGATGATCTCACAGTTGTGAAATATGGGGGACATGATGATCAACTTTCTCGGCGTTATACTGCCATGGATCAATTTCGGGTTCAGGCTTTACTAAAAGCTTTGGACAATGAAAAAAATCCTGAGTTTCAAACAGCCTTAATTGCAATGATTAGAAAAAAAGCAACTATCTTATTAAAAGGCTATAAAAAGCGACAAAACCAGGAAGAGGTCAAAAAATATGAACGTTTGTTGTCCACTTTCAATTGATCAAATTGGAGAATCTGATTTTCACCTCTTTCCCAGCGTTATTGGAGAAGTCCTGGAAGAATCATTGTCAGAACTGGGCTTTTTGCAGCCTTTGTTGGTTTACCAGGATCAACAAGGCACATATCATCTAATAGATGGTTTTAGTCGTTTAGCGTTTGCGAAAAAACAAGCCTTGGCAACAGTTCCTTGTCAAATTTTACCGCCTGAAACTTCATTAAGCACACTCTTTCAGCTATTATTAATTGAACATAAGAGCATGATCCAAGCGAGCTTAATAGGGCAAGTTAGAGGCTGTTTTGGAAAAAATGAAA
>CAYFOB010000424.1:0-4205 GCA_964344525.1 uncultured Thiomargarita sp. | reverse complement strand
GGTATTTTGGAGTCGCCCAGCCGCGCTTTGGAAAAGAGATGTCCTTCGCTAAGCTTTGGACTCCAAAATACGGTAAAACTTGTGAACGGGTACTTATTATCAATAACAGCAGTCTGATGAAAAATCTCATTACATTTCTTACGCTATTGGGGCTCACTCAAATGGTTTTTGCCACTGAGCCTCCTATGTCACTCGTTACTTCTGATGGCACAAAAATTAATTTAGAAAAGTTAGAAGCGCGAATCATACTCGACAACTTTTTAGCCTTTACTGAATTAGAAATGGTTTTTTCTACCGCAGAAAACCAAGCGTATTTTCAAATGATTTTGCCTGACAATGCCGCCATT
The DNA here is from genome assembly GCA_964344525.1 of uncultured Thiomargarita sp. Lineage (GTDB taxonomy): Bacteria > Pseudomonadota > Gammaproteobacteria > Beggiatoales > Beggiatoaceae > CAYFOB01. The sequence goes on along the minus strand of CAYFOB010000424.1, from coordinate 3,858 downwards.
AGTCGCTTTGCTTTAAAAATTGGAGAACGACTTCAAGAAGGGCAATTTGTTGAAAAGCAACTTGCCCGTCACGCTTATGAAGACTTTTTATACAGCCGCAAAAATATCGCTTTACTTGAAACGGAGGACGGTAACTATTTTAATGCGCTGATTTCTTTGATGAAGTCCGAAAAGCGCCTGATTTTATCTTATTTGCAACACTTAGAAGGTGACTATGTTTTACCTCTGAAAGGATTACCAACACTTAAACAGTTAAGCATTAAAGTTTTTTATGAAAACGACAGCGTTAGCGTCACAGAGGTTGGAGAGTTTCCAGGTATAGTATTAAAACGTGAAATTCTCGTGATTGAAAAACGCGCTTATCAACCCACAGAAAATTTTAGAATACCTTATCAGTTAAAGCCTATTGCCATACAAAGCGAGCAATTAGTGGCTGCAATAATTATCCCTGAAACAAGCAAACAAGATATGGTTCTCAATGTCTCTGATGTCACATGGCATTGGCCAGAAAAAGTTGAGGCATTACAGACACCCGTTTTCGTGTTTGCAGAAACTTCCAATAATGAGATAAGTATAAACCTTGGAGAACAAAAATGGGCATTAAGCAGCAAACCTGCTAATCCCATTTTACTCAAGCGTGAATGGCAACGGGCACGTATTGATAAACTTATGGACATAAAAGAAAAAGTCCAAGACAAGGAGATGAAAAATGCGTTTCATAATCAAATCATTAATTTATCCGTCAAAGAACGGGTATTTTCTCCCTATACTTCAGTGCTTGTTTTAGAAACGGAAGAGGATTATCGACCTTATTATATTGAACGTAGAAAAGTCGCGGATATTTTTGGTGTTGATGGGCTTCCTGTCATTGAACCTGTTGCTCCAAAAGTCGCCACAAAGACGGAAGACTCTCAGGAGAACGCCACAGTTGAACAATCTCCAGCGCCTATAACGAAGGTTGAAAAACCGCCTGTGGAGGTAGCGCCTGCAACAAAGATTGAAGAACCTCCAGTAAAGGTCACTGAAGAAAAACCGGCTGCAAAGGTTGAAGAACCTCCAGTAAAGGTCACTGAAAAAAAACCTCCTGTGGTCGTTGCTAAAGAAAAACCGGCAAAAGAGCCTCCTCAGAAAGCTGAAGAAGAAGATTTAGTAACGCGGGTAATGGGAGCATTTGGAAACTTTTTTGGTTTTAATGAAGAGGCAAAGGAGAAACCTGCTCAGAATGCAGAATAAATTTTTACTTGTCTAATTTGCAAATTAGACTTGTCCCTAAATAATTTTTCCCGACAGATTCTTATGATTTATGTGATTGAGTTGAGGAAAAAATATTTTCAGGTATTTTGGAGTCCAAAGCAGCGCTTTGGAAACCCATGCCCTTCGCTAAGCTTCTTCCTCCAAAATGTGTGAAAACTTGTGAACGGGCACTTAATAATGTGATGCACTTTTGTTTCTTCCTGCAAGAACTACAGTAAGCTTCTTCCTCCAAAATACCTGAAAATTTCTGGTTCAGTACTTAAATAAAAAATGAGTACAGCGAATTTTTTGAGCTACCAGGGTTTTTACCCTTTCCAAAAATTCTACGGCATATCCGCTTTATCTGTCACATGATAATGTCCACCTTCCTTGATAGCAAAAAGTTTTCCTGCATCATGAAGTGTCACTAAAACAAACTTTAAAGCTTGGATTGCTTTATAGCGAATTCGATGTTTTTTGTCAACACTTTTTCCATCTTTTTCAGACAAATAAATAAAACGCTTGTTTTTAATCACATCAACGCCATGAGTTGAAAAATCAATTGCCATACCTAATTGGTGTGTCGAATTAGGTGAGCTTCCGGGTAAATGTCGATTATATGTTGTATCACGAATACCTGAATTAACGATCAATCGAATGCGATATTGAACATCTAACCCAAACTTTTCATGCAATTCTTGATTGACTAATTGACTGATTTTGATGACCATTTTTTCCGTGCTGGGTTTGGCATATAAATAGTCTGAATGATTCAATATGCCAACTGCCTTGTTCCTTTCTGCTTTTAAAATTTGCATCAATCCAACTGTTCTACAGCGATAATACTGATTTCCCAGATAGCTAAGTTGAATGAGTTCTTGTTTTTGAGCGGCTTTTTGGATAGCCATTCTGTTCGGATAAAAGCCTTTAAAAAGATCATGTTTTTTCATCCAAGGAGTAATCAGTTTCTTTTGGATACGGCGTGGCATTTTTACTTTATAATACTGATTATCAGGATTTTTGCTAAAAAGCTGGGAATGTGCTAATAATTCTTGTTCAAGTGCTGTACTGTAGTTAATTTCTCCCCAATCAATTGGATCACTCTCTTTTTCGCCCCAAGTTTTGAAATGAGTTTTATATTGAGCAATTAAGCCCACTGCGAACAGGATACTCAGAAAAATGAATGTTGCTAAGTTTTTCGCCTTTTTAAAATGAGATAATTTCATCACCACCAATGCACTTGCCACAGAAAGCGCTAAATCAATCGTTTTTCTCCAAAAATGGAATTGAGGCAATAAAGTTTCTGGTGGTTGATATTCTTTTTCGGTGGCAGTACTCCTCAAAGCAATATCAATATCATATTTTTGACGAATCAGTGCCGCCATGGCATTGGCTCGCAAAAAATATTCCCAAGATTGACGTCTATATCCATACACAGCTTTTTCTTGATAACAAAGACGTGTCATGTGTCCAAACAAATCATATCCATAACCGTCAGGATAAGTGCCGATTTTTTGATTGAGTGTGTCTTGATCATAATTTTCAGCAAACCAATGAATCACCTTTCTTAAACGTCCTTGCCCAGCGTGATAAGCACTGACAATACATGGGAAAATGAATTCATTCTCAAATTTTTTTTCAGAAAAACCAAATGTGGTACGTATCAATTCAAAATCATCGTGACAATAACGAATCAAGTAAAGATAGATTTCCTCACAATATCGATTGGCTACCTTGGTTGTCGTGATTAGGCTGTTATAATTGGGATTGATATTGAGTGTTTGACAAATTTGACGAAAGGTTGATGGCATAATTTGCCAAACACTTTGTGCTTTTACAGGGCTGATTTGTGCATTATCAAAACCGGATTCAATGCCTGCAATCCCATAACTGATTTCGCTTAAACGTTTTCTGATGCCAGCAGGCATAATAATTGCTTGTGCTACCTGAGTCGGTTGAGAAAAAACCTGTTTTGCATAAGCGATTCGAGAAATATCCAAGCCAAGCACATTTTGACTGCCATAGTCTAAAACTAGCTCAATATTGCTATTATATTTGGTTTGTTTGACACTCCTTCTCGAATTCATTTGCTTAGGGCGTTCTTGATTCAAAGTCAAATCAAATTCGATGCTTGGATATCGATTATAAATTTCGCGTCGCCAAGCATTGAGCCATTTTTGATTGAATCTTTTTTGCCCAGCTGTCCAAGCTGGAATAACAGCGCCTTTAGCATCCTTAATCTCATCTTTTGTGCTAATCACTTTATGATCAATGAAATTGCCATTTTGATCAACAAAAATTAATTCTGCTAAATCACTTCGGTATTGCAATTGAAAAAGTGTTTGGAGGGTTTTTTCCCAGTTTTGCACGTATTCTGAGGGCTTCCATTTAATATATTCAGCGGTGAGTTTTGAATTTTCGCCAAATAATGTTTTGGAAGGTTTTATGAGTTTATACGTCACAATTGCAGCCACGCTGCCTGTTGCAAACGCCAGCAAAAAATCTCTACGTTTGATTGTCGGTGCTTTGGTTTCTTTTGTCATATTTAATAAAGGATAACCCTCTTGCACTAGTCCAATTCTTTACACAAACAAATCATCCGCCACCTGGTGAGTCACAGGGCGA
>CAYFOB010000423.1:2964-4206 GCA_964344525.1 uncultured Thiomargarita sp. | reverse complement strand
TTTCTCGTTTTCTGAAAAAGACTTTTCATTTTTTCCAAAACAGCCTCTAAAATCTGAATCAAAATATGATGAGCGGCGTTGGATAATGCACAAGAATTTGTAACATATCCTTGGTTAAAACAGAACTGTGATGAGGGAGAATAAATTGGCTATCATGGTTTTTGTCATGAAAAGTGTACATAACCTAACCATAGGAGGGTAAAGATGGGCTTAACTAATGCAATAATTCAACTAAGTAATCCAAGGAATCCTAACTTAGAACCTGTTGAGATCAGTGCATTGGCAGATACTGGCGCAGTTCACCTGTGTATTCCATCACATATACAAATTCAATTAGGATTGGAGGAGATAGATAAAAAGGAAGTGACTTTAGCGGATGGGAGTCAAAAGCTGGTTCCCTATGTAGGTCCAATTGAATTGCGTTACAAAAATAGGATTGGATTTGCTGGTGCATTGGTTATGGGAGATCAACCTTTGTTGGGAGCCATTCCCATAGAAGACATGGATTTGGTTGTTGTTCCAAAAACAAGACAAGTCATTGTAAACCCGAATAGTCCAAACGTTGCATCATCTATTGCAAAGTAAGCATATAACTTATACTCACCACCGTCACAATTTGCGCTTTTTATTGATTCAGACAAGGAAAAAAAGCGCAATTTATGACGGTGCACATTTTTTGAGCTATATCTTTTTCAAGGAGATTATCAAAAATGGGCGAAATTGCTGTACAAACTAAGCTTGAAAATACTTTTGATCAAGATCGATTTCTTGAAGGTGAACTACCTGAATCAAAAGTTCGCATCCACAGTCTAAGTGCGATTGTTGATACTGGGGCTGTCATGCTTGTTTTACCTCAGGATGTGGTTGAAAAGCTTGGATTACGAACTAGACGTACTGTTATTGTGGCTTATGCGGATGACCGCAAGGAAGAGCGTCCTATTGCGGGTGCTGTTACCTTAACAATTGGTGATCGTTCAATGATTACAGAATGTGTGGTTGGTCCACCGCTTAGTGAAGCATTGATTGGGCAGGTTGTTTTGGAAGAATTGGATTTATTAGCCGATTGTCAGAGACAAACACTTACCCCTAGACCAGAATCATTAATTTATCCTTTGCTTAAACTCAAATAGCTTTTTTACAGAAATCATCCTTAAAAATGAAGCGTTTTATTGCCAACTTTGGGTGTCAATTAATTAATTGATGTTACGCGCTCTTGTTCCAAAACCGTGAATAACTACAAGG
>CAYFOB010000423.1:581-2901 GCA_964344525.1 uncultured Thiomargarita sp. | reverse complement strand
TGATGTTACGCACTCTTGTTCACAAACCATAGTCGCAAAGCGGCCGCGACTTGTGAACGAGGATGCGTAACACCAGTTAATTAATTCGAAATCAGAAAAAAATGGGCTATTTACAAGTTAACTCTTTACAAATCAATGCTTTTCGTGGCATTAAGCAATTGGACTTAGCTTTTTCGCATCAATCCACCGTATTGGTGGGCATTAATGGTATTGGGAAAACGGCCATATTAGATTGTTTAGCGATTTTGCTATCTCATTTGATTAACCAGATGAGTCAGGCAGAGGGAATCCCTTATAAAAAATCAGATATTTACCATGGTGCTAGCGAAACACAAAACAAAATCACGGTATCAATTGAGGGGCATAAAGCTTCATGGATGAGTGTTTATCGTCAAAATGGCAAATTGCTTTCATCAATCCACTTGAAGGTAACGCAGTTGTTCTAATTGATGAGATAGATTTACATTTACACCCACAATGGCAACGCGCTGTTATTCCAAGGTTAGAGAAAACTTTTCCTCATTGTCAATTCATCGTCTCTACACATTCACCACAAGTGATTAGTGAAGTTGGTCCACAGAATCGTATCTATTTTTTGCGTATGACAGAGGATGGTATGGTTGCTGAATGGATCAAAAATGCTTATGGTAAAGACACTAATTTTATTTTAGAAGTATTCATGGAAACGGACGAGCGACCAGAAAATATTAAAACAGACATTGAGGCATTATCTGAATTAATAGACACCAACCAGCTCAATGAAGCACAAACATTGCTACAACAATTGAAAAAAAAAATTGGTGATGACGAACCAGCATTAGTTGGCGCTGAAATACTCATTCGACGAAAAGAGATGGATTGGAAAAAGCTTAATCCTTTGCCAAAAAAGGCATTACATGAGGCACTCCTAAAAGAACAAGGTTATATGCAAAAGGTTTTTGATACGTTAAATTAGTTATTTGACAAGGCGGCACAATTCAAATTTTGAAAACAAGCACTTTTATCCAAACCACCCGTGATGATCACCGCATTGCTTGGCTCACCGCCTTAGCGATTACAATTCATATTGCCGAAAGTGCGTTACCCAGCCCTTTACCCGGTGTCAAACCAGGCTTGGCGAATGTCATCACAATTACGGTGTTGATGTTATTTGGTTGGCGAATGGCTGCATGGGTTAACTTGTTGCGTGTGTTAGCTGGTAGCTTATTAATAGGCACATTTTTGTCGCCCACTTTTATGTTAAGCGCAAGTGGCGCGTTGGCAAGTACCATTATGCTCGCCCTATTGAGTCAATTACCTGGGCAAGGTTGTAGCCCGATTGGTTATAGCGTTGCCGCTGCCATGGCTCATATGATGGCGCAATTTTGGGTTGCTTACTGGCTATTTATCCAACATGAAGGTTTGTTTTATTTGCTGCCAATTTTAATGACAGCGGCATTGGGGTTTGGTATCATCAACGGTATTATTGTTTTTGCTGTTCTCAAAAAATTACCATCTGAATTGAAAAGATGACCGTTTGTAGTTCTTGGGAACCTAAGAGCCTGTTCAAAATCTTTTTAGAGACTGTTCAATTAGTAAGATAAGCATTAACGGACATCATCTTTAATTGTGCAGCTCGAACAATGACTTCTTTGAAGTCTGGAGTCATTTTTAAGTTAATGCTTGCCAACTGGTTATGGGATATTGTACTCATAGTTTATTTCCAAGTAATTGTTTGATTAATAACTACAGAAATTATTGATTAACAAGAATAAATATTTCACCCATTACCCTTTTGAAATCGTTTTATCCCTGCTAATAATTAATTTCTGTAATTATTAAGTTTCACCTATTTACCCAGATGAGCAAAAATTTTATTCTGAAAATTCTAAAATTTTGCATCTGGTTCAAACATCACGCCCCACCGCTTGTGCAACCCCACGCAATTCATCCATCAAATTTTTCAACTCATCAGGCGTGAGCGCTTGCGCAGCATCACACCAAGCATCGCATGGTTGAGGGTGCATTTCCACTAACAAACCATCCGCGCCTGCCGCAATGGCCGCTTTTGACAAGGCAGGTACTAACCATGCTTTTCCACCGGCATGACTTGGATCAACAATCACCGGTAAATGGGTTTCTTTTTTAAGTACGGGAATTGCTGTGACATCTAACATGCCGCGGTAGGCTTTTTCAAAGCTACGTACTCCGCGTTCGCATAAAATAATATTATGATTGCCACCCGCTGCGATATATTCAGCTGACATTAGCCATTCTGACAATGTGGCACATAAACCACGTTTTAATATGACGGGGGTGTGCACTTTTCCAACTTCTTTTA
>CAYFOB010000423.1:0-571 GCA_964344525.1 uncultured Thiomargarita sp. | reverse complement strand
TTAGCAAATCAAAGTTTTGCATATTACGTGTGCCGATTTGTATCACCTCAACGCCGTGTTCTAAAAAAGTGTCAAGGTAGCGCACATCCATCAATTCAGTCACAATGGGCAAATTGTGTTTATCAGCAGCTTGGCGAAACATTTTTAACCCTTCCACACCTTTGCCTTGGAAAGTATAAGGGCTGGTGCGTGGCTTAAAGGCACCGCCTCGCATCAAACGGCAACTAGCCTGCGCTACCCCTTGCGCTGCTAAATCCATTTGTGGTTGAGTTTCTACAGAACAGGGTCCCCCAATCACTTGTATAGTTTTACCGCCTATGGGAATTCCTTTAATATCTACGACTGTATCGTCCTTGTGCCATTCCCGCGCCACAATTTTGTAGGGCTTAACGACACGCATCACATTTTCCACACCGGGCAACGCTTGCAATGTTTCTTTATGAATTTTACGCTCATCACCAATCGCACCAATGATCGTTTTTTCAACGCCACGCGAAATATTGGCTTCTAAGCCTAATGATTTGAGTTTAGCTTCGACGCCGTTAATTTCAGCATCGGTGACTTGGGAGCC
>CAYFOB010000422.1:0-4224 GCA_964344525.1 uncultured Thiomargarita sp. | reverse complement strand
TAAAGAAGATAAACATCCTGTAGAAAATGTCTCATGGCATGATGCGATCAAATTTTGTCAACAATTGAGCAAGATGACAAACAAACCCTATCGCTTGCCAAGCGAAGCAGAATGGGAATATGCTTGCCGTGCTGGAACAACAACCCCCTTTCATGTAGGACCAACAATTATCACCCGCCTTGCCAACTTCCAAGGTTTTCGGACATCAGAAGTGGGAATTTTTCCACCCAATGCCTTTGGACTATACGATATGCACGGAAATGTTTGGGAGTGGTGTGCTGATTCTTGGCACAACAATTATGAAGGTGCCCCCTCTGATGGTTACGTGTGGGAAACGAAAGAAAAGGATGCATACCGCTTGCAACGTGGCGGATCGTGGTGTTGCACTCCTGAACGTTGTCGTTGTGCCTCACGCAGTTGGTTGGAAGGGGATAAAATGAATAATGATGTTGGGTTCCGTGTTGCATTGTTCGGAGTCGTGTGGTGATAACACACGCCCAAAGCGCGGCTGGGCGACTCCAAAATGTGGTAAAATTTGTAAACGGGTATTTATGAAAAAAAAAATTCTCATTGTTGATGATCAATTGGCAATGCATGAGGCTTTGCAAGCCTTGCTAAGCAACCAAGGATACGAATTAGCTTTTGCGAGTGATGGAAAAGAAGCTTTAACCAAAGCTGCGCAGTTAATTCCAGATTTGATTCTTTTAGATGTGATGATGCCAGATATGGATGGTTTTGAAGTCTGCCAGCGTTTACGTGCAGATTCTACTTTGGCTCAAGTACCCATCATCATAGTCACTGCTTTAGATAATCGTGATTCACGTTTGCGAGGTATTGAGGCAGGCGCCGATGATTTCATTTTTAAGCCTTGTGATAAGCATGAATTGCAGGCACGAATCAAAACCATTACCAATCTCAACCGCTATCGCCGTTTACTCACAGAACAAGCCAAGTTTAAATGGATGATTGAAAATTCTGACGAGGCTAATCTGCTACTCAACAAAGATAATCAAATACTTTATGCCAATTCCAAAGCGCGTTTATATCTTAATCAGCCAACGGCGGAACCTATCAATGAGACGTTTTTGGCACTGATTGCCAAACATTACCGCCAAGTGGATAAAGCAAATAAATTACCGCGCTGTATCATGCGTCCTGAAACAAAAACGGCTCAAGCATTTTGGTTACAAGTTGATGTGATGGAATTAAATGAAAACTATTTAGTTCATTTATGTGATGTGACTGAGACTATTTTGGCTGATAGAGAAATATGGATATTTCAAACACAAATCAATCATAAGTTGAAAACGCCATTGGAGGCTATTAGCGCGACTCAACTTCTTTTGGACAAATTATCCTTGTTGACAGACGCTCAAATAAGGAAGTGGCTTGAAATGCTTAATCAAGAAAGAATTCACCTTCAATCTGACATTGAGAAAATTCTTAATGCCGTGGATATCTCTCGGAGGCCTAAGCAGGTGCCCTGCAATCTTGTTGATATTTTATTGAAAATCACAACAGTTAAGGAAATGTTGGGTATTGAGTCGGTTTTGGTTTCTCAAGAAAATATTGAAAATCCTGAAAATATTTTTGTTTCCATTTCTTGTCAAATACTAGAAATCATTTTTACAGAGCTTTTCTTAAATGCGAAAAAATTTCACTTCAATGCGACTCCCAGCATAGAAGTTAACATCATTGGAAAAGTGGATGGTATTTGTTTCCAAGTTTGTGATGATGGGATGGCATTGTCACCAAAACAATTGGATAATATGTGGATACCCTATTGTCAAAGTAAAAAATATAAAAGCGGTGAAGGGTTAGCAATGGTGGGTTCATTGATATGGGAGGTGGGTGGCACATGCGAAGCTTATAATCGCACCCAAGGGGTGGTCATTGAATTATTTTTGCCGGTGGTAAAAAAATAGCTAATAACTACAAGGATTACTTTATCGATACGGATAAACCCTAGTTCTGATTAGATTTTGACTTATCCTTTATTAACTGATGTTACGCATTTTTGTTCTCACACAGGCAAAGCGCTGCTTTGCACTCCAAAAAAATGTTGAATATTTTGGAGTGCAAAGCAACGCTTTGCAACTTGTGAACGAGGATGCGTAACATCAATATTTGTAGCGTTTTAGAACATCCGTGCGTAACATCAGTTATTAACTGATGTTACGCACTCTTGTTCACACAGGCAAAGCGCTGCTTTGCACTCCAAAAAAAACGTTGAATTTTTGGAGTGCAAAGCAACGCTTTGCGACTTGTGAACGAGGATGCGTAACACCAGTTATTAAAAGTAATCCTTGTAGTTCTTTAGAAATGGTGGACTATCTTTTTTGTGCAACAATACGCATCCAATTATCGCGTTCCACAACGTCGGTGATCCTAAAATAGGGCGTATAAGCCGCTATCACCTCATCGGTTTGCTCTTTGAGAATACCTGACAATACCAACGGAGCATCGGTGTTTAAAAGTGTCGCCAAAGTATCTGCTAAGTTTATCAATGGCGCTGCCAAAATATTGGCGACTATGCCATCCACCTTGCGCTTAGACAATTGTTCAGGTAAAACAGGGCGAATTAAACTATCTACCCGATTTCTTTCAGCATTTTCCAAAGTCGCCTGTAAGGCTTGTGGATCATTATCCACCGCCCAAACCTGAGTCGCACCCAATTTAACGGCAGTTATCGCTAAAATACCAGAACCGCACCCATAATCAATCAACGTTTGACCTGAAAAATCCGCTTGTTGATCCAACCATTCTAAACATAAGGCTGTTGTTGTATGCGTACCCGTTCCAAACGCCAAGCCCGGATCAAGGAAAATATTAACAGCTTGTGGATCAGGGGGTGCCTCCCAACTAGGGCAAATCCAAACGCGTTCCCCAAATCGCATCGAATGAAAATCATCCATCCAAACGCGAGTCCAATCTTGATCCTCTAATGTTTGTATTTGACAGGGCGGTAAGGGCAAGGGCGCTAGCGCGGCTTGTAACTGGGTTTGTAATTGAGCGCTATCAGTATCGCCATCAAATAAACCAATGACCCGTGTATGCCCCCATAGTGGTGTCGTATCCAAAGGCGGCTCATACACAGGTTGATTTTCAGCATCAAGCAAAGTCACAGAAACCGCCCCAACGGCGAACAGTGCATCAGAAACCTGTTCAACAATCGGCGCCTCTGATACTAGAAAAATTTGTAGCCAAGACATTTTATACCTATCGTTACGCTGTGTGCATTTTGAGCATTAAAGTTTATAATGCACAAAGTTCAAAATAAATTTTGGACTCCGTGCATACCATAATTATTTGAAATTAATTGTATGAAAAAATTTATCCTATGGGGTATTGCCCTACTTTATTTTCAACCGACTCTAGGCTACACAGCCTGTACTCAGAATGATCTTAGCACTCTCATGAGAGAAACTCATACGAGTTCGTCTCTTTTTGGCGTTAATATCTGTAGTGGTAATAAGGCACGTTCTTATGGAGGTAGTAGTATTGAGGGCGTGATTGACCAAGTGAGTGAAAAGGAGCTGAAGCAAACTTTTGGTGATCAGATTGCAGCAGGAGGCTTTGTTTTTTTTCAAATAGATCTCCGTGGTCTTCCAGTCTATATCTACTACACAGCTGGAAGTTCAGACATCGTCTTTCAAGTGCCTTCGCTAGGTATTAAAAAAACTTTCCAAGGTAGCAACCGAGATGCCAGTAAGGATCTATTAGAAAAATACCTGAAAACAGAGGGGGACAAAATCCTGAAGGCGTTAACAAGGGTGTCTCCGGTAGATCCAGTCGCAGGTAATCCCACTAGTTTGCAAACCAGGATGTTGGAAGCTGACTTTAATGCAGGCACTGAAACCGATTATAGTGGTGACACTGAGATGGGAGCCCCAAATCGCATAGGTTTAGCCGCTCGCTTTGGGCGTTATGTTCAAGGTGGAAGAGAAATTGATATTTATACGCTCCCCCTATCTTACACCTTTAAACTTAGGGGAAATCATGAATTGATGTTGCGCTTACCCATAACCTATTCCAAAGTTGAAGAGGCTGAAAGCTATCAAGTCGTTTTTGGTATGAGCTACAAGAGAATGATCAACGAGCGGTGGGCCTTAACACCATCATTGAGTTATGGTGCGATGGGTTCTATTGATTTGGGTACGGTGGCACAAATTGCATCAGGCTCTTTGACAAGCGAATATTTACTCATTGATCGTCCTAAATATA